>CAYXQW010000288.1:0-4278 GCA_964466695.1 uncultured Bdellovibrionales bacterium | reverse complement strand
CGGCACCATTACTCTTGAGCTCATCAATCTCGGGAGCATCCCCATCGCGCTCTATCCCGGGATGTACATTTGTCAACTCATTGTCGAGGAAGTCTCGGGGTCTCCCGCGAGAAACGATAGTCAGTTCCAGCACCAAATCACCGTAGGCGGTGGTAGGGCCTGACCCCCTCGGTACCCTCCAAAACGCCCTCGGTACCCTTGGCCGCTCCCTCACGGTCGCGGTTCTGTTGGTGTTGGTGTGTTGGTGTTGGTGTGTAATCTCCGCTGGCTCCTCGCAGGTGCGCGCCGTAGAATATCTCAGCGCTCAACAGGCGAGGAAAGAGACCATGAATTTACGTAGCTTGGCGGTGGTTATCGCGTCGATGTCTTTTGTCGCGGCGGTTGCGCAGGCCGCCGAGACGTTGGTGGTGGCCGAGGGAGCCGGGGTCTACAAGCCGGGCCTGGCCCAGAGCTGGAGCGTCGAGGGCGACAAGGTGACCTTCGTGCTCGCGCCCGACGCCGACGGCAAGCAGATCGCGAGCGAGCTTTTGGCGCGGCTGCCCGGGGCCAAGGTCGATCTCGCGGGCAAGGACCTCGTGGTGAGCGGCGTCGCGCCTGCCGCCTTGCTCGAGCAGCTCGCGTTGCTGCTGGTGGGCGGCGGCCAGGACCCGCTCGCCTCGCTCGCGGCGCTCGGGGGGACGGCGTCCACGGGTGAGCAGCTCGAGGCTGGGGGCTCGATCCGCGCCTCGAAGCCGACGCCCGTCGCGGCGCTGTTCGCCGCCGAACCGGACGCCAACGACAAGTACGAGGCGCAGGTCATGGAGGTCTCGTCGCGCGCGTACCCCGAGGTCGCCCTCAAGCTCAAGATAAGGCGCGCGGCCACGGCGAGCGCGGCGGCCGTGAAGCTCGCGGCGGGCAGGGTGGTGGAGTGTACGGTGCTGCTTGCACGGAGCAAGAGGGGCGAGGTCGACTTCACCGACGAGACGACGAGGCGCAACCTCGGCGCGTATTACTTGAAGAAGGGGGACCGCGTGCTCGTGCGCTTTGCGCAGGACGGCGAGCGGCTCGTCGCCGACTGGATCGCGCGCAAGTAGCGCGATGCTTGCCCGAGTCGTCACGCCGGCTATCCCCGCCAGGAACCAAAAATGACCGCTAGAGACGACACCTTCCGCGAGGCTCTCCGCCGCGATCTCGAGAGCTTCGTGAGCGCCCAGAGGCAGCGCTTCCCGGCCGATGAGACCCTCGCCATCGACCTCCACTGCCACGATCACAACAGCGATGTCCCCGACGAGCTGCTCGGGCGCGTCCTTCGCTGGCCCGAGACCTGGGTCGCCACCGACGATGTTCGCGAGGTCCTCACCAAAAACGGCATGACCGCCCTCACCATCACCAACCACAACAACGCGCGCTCTTGCTTCGAGCTTTTGGAGCGCGGCGTCGACGTGCTGGTCGGGGCGGAGTTCACTTGCGTGGTGCCGGACTTCGACGTCCACGTGCACGTCTTGACCTACGGCTTCACCCCCGCGCAGGAGGAGCGCCTGAGCGCGCTGCGCAAAGATCTCCTGCGCTTCCTCGCATACGCGCGCGAGCAGGAGCTCGTCACCGTGCTCGCGCACCCGCTCTACTTCTACAGCGCGCACAAGGTCCCGACGCTGCCGTTGCTCGAGAAGCTGACGCTTCTGTTCGACAACTTCGAGGTGCTAAACGGCCAGCGCGACACCTGGCAGAACCTCCTCGTCATCGCCTGGCTGCAGAGCCTCGACGAAGCACGCATCGCGGACATGGCGAAGCGGGTGGGCATCGCCGCCGACGCTTACTGCCGCCGCCCCGTCCACAAGACGATGACCGGCGGCTCCGATGACCACATGGCGTTGTTCGTCGGGAGCACGGGGAGCCTGGTCCACGTCCCGGGCTTGGCCAACAGGATCAAAAACGAGGCCCGGTCGGCGCTCGTGCTCGAGGCGCTCGAGCGCGGCAGCGTCGCGCCCTTCGGCGCGTACACCGCCGAAGAGAAGCTCGCCGCCTCCATCCTCGACTACTTCTGCCAGATCGCGAAGAACGCCGAAGACCCTGGGCTCGTCCGGATGTTTTTGCACCAGGGCTCGGCGCGCCAGAAGCTCTTGGCCTTGCTGATCGCCAACGGCATGTTCGAGCTGCGCCGGCACCGCTACACCTCGCGGTTCATCGAGGCGGCCCACGCGGCGTTGCACGGCAAGAGCCCGAGCTTTTTTCAGAAGTACGCCCTCGCCAAGGAGTACCGGCCGCTCGTAAAAGAGCTCGAGCTCATCGCCGACAAGCACCAAGGCGATCCGGCGGCGATGGAGGGTCAGCTCCGCTCGTCGGTCCCGGCGATCTTCCATCGGCTCATCGCCATCCTCGCGGGGAGGATCAAGGACAAGGTCGACCGCTACAAGGAGGAGCATTACGGCGAGGCTCCCGTCGCGCTCCAAAAGCTCATCGAGCGCCTGGAGCTCCCCGCCGACCTGCGCGTGCTCTTCGGCGCTGAGAAGAGCAGCGGCGGCAAGCGACGCATGAGCGATCTCGATCTGCGCTCGACGGCCGAGGGGCTCCCGTTCCCGGCGCTGGCTGCGGCCGTCATCGGCGGGAGCACCTACACGAGCACCAAGGTGCTCTTCGCCAACCGGCCCCTGCTCGACGACTTCTCTCAGGCGATCTCGCGTTACCAGCACCCAAGGCGCGCGCTCTGGCTCACCGACACCTTCGCCGACAAGAACGGCGTGGCGAGCGTCCTGCGCTTGCTGCACGCCGAGGCGAGCCGCCGAAAGCTCCCGATCGATTTTGCGATCTGCCACGCCGACGCGAAGGAGGACGAGCACCTCCGGGTGCTCCGGCCGATGGTGGAGCTGCCGCTGCCTTACTACGAGCACCAGCCGATCCGCGTCTTCGACATCATGGAGCTGCAGCGGTTGTTCTTGCGCGGGGCCTATGATCGGGTCGTCTGCTCTACCGAGGGGCTCATGGGGCTCGCGGCGCTCTACTTGAAGAGCGCCTTTGCGGTCCCGGCGTTCTTCTATGTGCACACCGACTGGATGGACTTCGCGAAGAGGACGCTCGCGCTCGACGTGCAGAACACCGACCGCGTGCGCCGCCTGCTCCGCGTCTTCTATCGGAGCTTCGACGGGCTCTTCGTCCTCAACTCCGAGCAGCGCGAGTGGCTCGCGTCGGGCGCGATGGGCATCGAGCCGGAGCGCCTCTGCCAGACGGCCCACTGGCCGGATCCACGCTTCGCCCCGCGCACGGCGGCGCGACGGGATGTCCTGCCGGGGCTCCGAGACGACGAGCGCGTCCTGCTCTTCGTGGGCAGGCTGAGCGACGAGAAGGGCGTGATGGAGCTGCCGGCGCTCCTTACGCGCGTGCGCAGCGAGGTGCCGTCGGCGCGCCTCGTCGTCGTCGGGAGCGGGCCCGCCGAGGAGCGCCTCCGCGCGGCGATGCCGGGCGGCGTGTTCATCCCCTGGGTCGAGACCGCCAAGCTCGCCGAGATCTACGCCGCGGCCGACCTCCTCGTCTTGCCGTCTCGCTTCGACACCTTCGGCTGTGTCGTCGTCGAGGCGCTCGCCTCGGGGCTGCCGGTCGTCGCGTATCGGGCCAAGGGCCCAAAGGACATCATCGAGGACGGGGTCTCTGGCTACACCGTCTCCTCGGAGGAGGAGCTCGCGACCGCCGCCGTGCAGATCCTCAAAGACCGAGACCTACAGGCGCGGATGCGCGCGGCGGGGATCGCGCGCGCCGCCGCGTATGAGCCTGCGCGCATCGTCGATGAGCTGCTCTCCCATCTGGGCTTGGACGCGCGGCGAGCTTGAGCCTTGCTTTTGCCAGGGCATTTGATAATTCAGCGCGCCCTCGAGGGGGTTTTGAGCCCAAAGGAGAATCGAAATCATGGCGAAGACTCACAAGGTCGCGTTGCTCGGCGGCGATGGTACAGGTCCTGAGGTCGTAGCTGAGAGCAAGAAGGTGCTCGACGTCGCGGCCAAGCGCTTCGGCTTTACGCTCGACTGGCAGGCCTTCGATTGGGGCGGCGAGAGATATCTCAAGACCGGCGAGGTTTTGCCCAAAGGCGCCGCCGACACCTTGCGGCAGTTCGACGCCGTCTTGCTCGGCGCCATAGGTCACCCCGACGTCAAGCCCGGCATCCTCGAGAAGGGCATCTTGCTCGCGCTGCGCTTCGAGCTCCAGCAGTACATCAACCTCCGGCCGGTGAAGCTCTACCCGGGCGTGTGGACCCCGCTCAAGGACAAAGGCCCCGAGCACATCGACTTCGTGGTGGTGCGCGAGAACAAC
>CAYXQW010000287.1:0-4285 GCA_964466695.1 uncultured Bdellovibrionales bacterium | reverse complement strand
GGTAGACCTCTACGTGGGCGGCACCGAGCACGCGGTGCTCCACCTCCTCTACGCGCGCTTCTGGCACAAGGTGCTCTTCGATCTCGGCCTCGTCACGACCAAGGAGCCGTTCCAAAAGCTCCGCCACCAGGGGATGGTGCTCGCCTTCAGCTATCAAGACGAGCGCGGCGCCTATCACGGCTACGACGAGATAGACTTCGACACCGATCCGCCGACGCTACGAGAAGGCGGCGCGCTTAACTCGCAGATCGAGAAGATGTCGAAGTCGAAGAAGAACGTCGTCAACCCCGACGACGTCATCGCCAAGTACGGCGCCGACGGCCTTCGGCTCTACGAGATGTTCATGGGCGACTTCGAGTCGGCCAAGCCCTGGGACGTACGCGGCATCGAGGGCGTGGCGCGCTTCCTCGCGCGCGCCTGGCGGCTGTTCGACGAGAGCGACCTTCTGCGCGCGCCCGCGGACGACCCTCACAAGCGCGCTCGGCACGCCACCATCAAGGCGGTCACCGAGCGCATCGAGACGTTCAAGTTCAACACGGCCATCGCCGCGCTCATGGACTTTGTCGGCACCATCGGCCAAGACCCCACCCGCGCCGACCTCGAGGTCCTCGCGCTCCTGCTCTCTCCCTTCGCGCCGCACCTGGCGGAGGCGGCCTGGGAGAAGCTCGGCCACCCGCCGTTCGCCTGCACCGCGCCCTGGCCCACCTTCGACCCCGACGTCGCGCTCGGCGACTCGGTGACCATCGCCGTGCAGATAAACGGCAAGCTCCGCGCGCAGATGAGCGTCGACCGCAAGACGAGCGAGGAGAAGATCAAGGAGGCCGCGCTCAGCTTGCCTAACGTGCAAAAGCACCTAGAGGGGAAGACACCGCGGCGCATCATCTTCGCGCAAGGCAAGCTCGTAAACATCGTCATTTAGGAACCCGCGACCCACATGACCGAAAAATCGAGGACAAAGACCAAGCGCCGCTTCGGCGTGCTCTTGCACCCGACTTCTCTTTTTGGCCCTCACGGCATCGGCACGCTCGGCGCCGCGGCGCATGCCTTCGTCGACTGGTTGGCGGCCGCGGGCGCTGCGGTGTGGCAGGTCCTCCCGCTCGTGCCCGCCGACGAGTTCGGCTCACCCTACTCTTCTTGGTCGGCGCTCGCGGGCAACCCCGATCTCATAGACTTAGACGAGCTCGCGACGCTCGGCCTCCTCGAACGAGAAGAGGCCAAAGCCTTCGCCCTCTCCACGGAAGTGGTGAGCTACCGCGAAGCGCGGCTCTTGCGCGCGCCCCTCCTTGCGCGAGCGGTGGAGCGGCTCGCGAGGCAGCGAGGCACGAAGCTTCATCGCGAGCTCATGGTCTTTTGCGAGCAGGCCGCGTGGGCACAAGAGACGGCGCGCTTTATGGCCATCAAGCGCGCACACGGAGGGGCTCCCTGGTGGCGCTGGCCAACGCCGCTCCGAAACCGCGAGCCGCGGGCGCTCGACGCCGCCACGCGCGCCCTCGACGAAGAGATGAGTCACGTCATCGCGACGCAGTTCCTCTTCGAGCGGCAATGGCAAGAGCTCAAACGCCACGCGAATTCCCGAGGCGTCGAGATCATGGGAGATATCCCGATCTACGTAGACGCCGACAGCGTCGATGTCTGGGCGAACCGTGAGCTCTTCGACCTCGACGAAGATGGCCAGCCGAGCTTCGTCGCCGGGGTACCTCCAGACGCCTTCAGCGAGACGGGGCAGCGCTGGGGCAACCCGCTCTACCTCTGGGATGTCATGGCCAAGTCCGGCTACGCCTGGTGGAAGCAACGCCTGCGCCGCGCCCTCGAGCTCACCGATCTCGTGCGCATCGATCACTTCCGCGCCCTCGCCTCCTACTTCGCGATCCCTCGCGCCGCCGCGGACGGCACCGTCGGCGAGTGGCGTCCGGGGCCGGGCATGGCTTTGCTCGAGGCCATGCGCGAGCTTTGCGACCCCCTCCCCATCATCGCCGAGGACCTCGGGATCATCGGCGACGACGTGCGCGAGCTTTTGCAAAAGAGCGGCCTTCCCGGCATGCTCGTCTTGCAGTTCGCCTTCGGCAGGGATGGCGCCGTGGCCTACCAACCGCACAGCCACACGCGAAACGCGGTGGTCTACACTGGCACGCACGACAACGACACCACGCGCGGGTTCTACGAGAAGGCCAGCGAGGAGGTCCGCGATCACCTGCGCCGCTACCTCGGGCGCGACGGTCACGACATGGTCTGGGATCTCATCAGGGCCGCCCTCGCCTCGGTGGCAAAGCTCGCCGTGATCCCCATGCAAGATCTCTTGAACCTCGACAGCGGCGCGCGCATGAACACACCCGCGGTCGCCGCCGGCAACTGGCGCTGGCGCCTGCGACCAGGAGAGCTCCGCGAGGACATCGCCGCGCGCCTTCGTGGCCTCGCCTCGCTCTACAGCCGCGTCGCGACTTGACGATGCTAGCGTTCACCGAGCACGGCGAAGGCACGCGCGCCATAATACTACTGCACGGCTTTTTGGGAGCCGGACGCAACCTCGCCTCGCTCGCGCGGCGGTGGGCGCCTTCGTCCCCGAGGACGCGCTTCATCCTCCCCGATCTTTTGGGGCACGGCCTCTCCCCGCCGCTGCCGCCCGCGGCCACGCTCGGAGAGGTCGCCTCCGCCATCGTGGCGCTCGCCGAGCACCTAGGTCTTCACGCGCCAGTAGACCTCGTCGGCCACTCGCTCGGCGGGCGGGTGGCGCTCGTGACACGCGCGCTCGACCCGCAGCGCTTTCGCGCTGTGACCCTGCTCGACGTCACCCCCTACCCGATGACCATGGCGCTCGCAGAGCTCGACCTCATAATCGAAGCCTTGTGCGCGGCGCCCGATCACGCGGCGAGCCGCTCGATCTTTCGCGATTACTTCGCGGCGCGTGGCCTCGGCGAGAAGACCTCCGCGTGGCTCATCACCAACCTTAAGCGCGACACCTCGGGCGGCTATGCTTGGCGCATCGATCGCGAGGCCTTGCGGGCCTTCGCCACGAGCGCGCGGCGCGAAGATCTCTCTTCGCTCCTCGCGGGCCACGAGAGTGTAACCTTATGCGTCCGCGGCGGGAGGTCGCCGTTCGTCCCGAGCGAAGAGGCCGCGCGCCTCGTCGAGGCCGGGGTGCGCGTACACACGCTACCTCATGCCGGACACCAGGTGCACACCGACGCCCTCGTGGAGCTGCTCGAGCTCCTACCATCGCTGCACGGCAAATAAACAAGAGGTAAGCTACTTCGCCTTGTTGGGCGCTTGCTGCACGATCGTCCCCGGGGCGAGGCGCTCGAGCGCCAGCACCGCGTCTTTGTAGTCGTTACGCACCGAGACGGCGCTGCGATAGGCCTCTACCGCCTCCGCGACGCGCCCCGAGCGCTCGAGGATCTTACCTAAGTTGAAGTAGGCGTCGGCGTAACGCGGATCGAGCCGCGTCGCGGTACGCAGCGCCTTTATGGCCTCGTCGGTCTTGCCGCCCTTGTACAAGGCGAAGGCCAAGTAATAATGCGCCTCGACGAGCTCCGCGCTCGCGCCGAGCGCGCGACGGTAGCTCGCTATCGCCTCGTCGTTCTTGCCATCGGCGTACAGCGCCCGCCCGAGCTCGAGGTGAGCACGCGCCCCTTTCGGATTTATGGCGATAGCCCGGCGATACTCCGCCATCTCCGCCGCCCGCTCGCCGCGCGCGAAGTATACCTGCCCTAGCCCCACGTAGGCCTCGTCGAGATCTGCATCGAGACCGAGGGCACGCCGGAAGGCCGCCTCGGCAACATCGTAACGACCACGCCGGAGCTCGAGCCACCCCGTCCCGATCCAACCGGGAGCGTACGCCGGAGCACGCTCGACCGCGGCGCGCAGCTCATCGCTCGCGCGCTGGCTGAACCCGTAGGCGAGCAAGGCCTCGGCCAGCTTGACGCGCGCCGAGGCGTCCTCAGGTGCCACCATCCGAGCTTTCTCGAACGCGGCGATCGCCCCCTTCCAATTCTTCGCGGCCGCGTGCGCCTCCCCGAGCATGATCTGGACCTCCGCGTTGTCCGGCATGAGGCTCGCCGCCTTGTCGAAGGCCACGGCGGCCTCGGCATACTTACGCGTCTTCATGAGCGTCATCCCGAGCCGGCGATGCGTCTCGGCGTCCGCCGGCTGCTCCTTGAGGGCCACGTTATACGCCGAGAGCGCGGCTTTCATGTCGCCGCGCTGATAGTAGATTTCGCCCAGGGCGAACTGCGCATCGCGGTGATCGGGGCGCTCACGGATCAAGCGCTCCAAGGTGGCCCGCGCCTCA
>CAYXQW010000286.1:0-4325 GCA_964466695.1 uncultured Bdellovibrionales bacterium | reverse complement strand
TCCTCGTAGAGGACCTGTCGGGCAAGAAGGCCCTCGACATCCTGGTCCCAAAGATAGTCGGCGATGAGCACACCCTTCGCGTGCATCCCTACAAAGGCATTGGGCGCATCCCCAAGAACATGCGTGATGCGCCAGGCGCGAGCAAGCGTACCCTGCTCGACAACCTGCCGAAGCTTCTCAAGGGATACGGCAAGACGTTCACCGGCGATCAAGACGATCAGGCAGCCGTCATCGTCGTCTGCGATCTGGACAGGAAATGCCTAAAAGAGTTTCGCCGGGAGTTAGATGACATCCTCAACACATGCGATCCGCAGCCCGTGACCCGTTTTTGCATCGCCATCGAAGAGGGAGAAGCCTGGTTTCTCGGCGATTTGGACGCAATCAAAAGAGCGTATCCAAAGGCCAATGACCGCGCGCTAAAGTCCTACGCACAAGACAGCATCTGTGGGACCTGGGAGCATCTGGCGAACGCGGTTTACCCAGGGGGCTCATCGGCATTGTCTGCCAAGGGGCGCATGGCGGTCGGGGCCGAGAAGTCAAAGTGGGCCGAGGTGATTTCTGTGCACATGACCATCGAGAAAAACCGATCGCCAAGTTTTCGTTACTTCCGAGAGAAGCTGAGGGAGCTTGCAGGGTTGACGTAAGCACGACGGCGAACCACGTCCGGCGTAGCTCGTCCTACTCAATAAACCGCCTCACCTCGCACGAAGAACCCCTCTGCCCCGGGCTCGTCGCAGCGGACGCTGTCGGTGGCGATGGTGCTCATATTGTAACCCGCGCCGAGGCGAAACCACGGGAGCAAAAGGGCGCTCGCCTCGACGAGCCCGCCGTAAGACGGCGCCTCGCGGGGGGAGAGCACCCGACACATCCTGCCCTCGACCCCGGCGTCGAGGCCGCTTTGCAGGTGCCAATCTCCGCGCAGGGCGGCGATCATGGCGCGGCTTACGAGCTCTTCTTCGTCGCGCCGCACCTCGGTCGCGCGCGCATAGATCTTGGGCCCGAGGTCCAGCGCCGCCACGACGTTCCAGACGACAGCGAGCGCGCCTATGTGCGTAAGCTCCACCGTGCGCGGAGAGCTCGCGGTCGCCTCCGAACGCTCGCGCGAGAGCGCGTAGCGACCGAAGCTGCTGAGCCGCTCTTGCTGAGGAGGTCGCAAGGCGAAGCCCGCCGAGGCCTGCCAGACCTGCCGCCCGGTCACGAAGTCCGAGTCCACGATGCCGTAGGTGCTCGCCCCGCGCCCACCCATGGCGATGGTGAGCGCGTCGCTCATGCGCCAGTCGAGGCGGCCTCGCGCCCCGAGCTGCGCGAGCCTTTGCCCGTCGTCGTCGTCGTGACGACCGTCGAGCCCGAGGCGCAAGGTGTGGCGCGCCCCTGGCATCACCACGCCGAGCCTGCCCGCGTCCCGCACGGCGGCGGTGGGCGCGAGCTTCTCGTCGTAGAGCACGCCGCGCTCGTAGCCGAAGACGAGCCCGACGCGACGGCCGAGCAGGGTCTCGGCCCCGACCTGTCGCACGAGCCGCCGCTCGGCCCCGTCCACCGTGAGCTGCTGCTCGCTAAAGAGCAGCGAGGCGTCGGCGAGCCGTCGGCGACCGCCGACGATCAAGCTGTCGCCGCGCGGCGCCAAAGGATCGAAGGGATCGGGCTTTTGCGACCGCGCGACGAAGGCGGTGTAGAGCTCGGTGCCGTCGACGAGCGGCACGCTGCCTTGCAAGCGACCGAAAGCCCGCTCGCGATCGGTGAGCCCGAGCTCGAGGCTGCCGCGCCAGGAGGCGGCGCCGGGCGTGTACGAGGTGCCGAGCGTCGTCGCGCTGCCCTCGCGCTGCGCCCGGCTCTCGCCCGAGAGCTGCTGGGCGCGCCGCGCGAAGACGCGCCAATCCTTGCCCACGCGCGCGCCGAGCTCGGCCCCGAGCGCGTAGAGCTTTGGCACCTCGCTTTGCGCTTCGTAGCGCCCCTCGAGGCCGAGATCGAAGATCGAGAACCCCTGTCGCCCGCCGGCGAGCAAGAGCTCGCGCGTCGCCTCGAAGTCCTGGGCGCTCGCAAGCTCGCGGTGATCGCCCTCCACGAAGAGGCGCGTCTGCGGGTGCGGGGTCAAAGCGAGACGACCGCCCGCCTGCTTGAGCTCGCGGCCCGAGGCCGTGCGCGAGTCGCTAAAGCCCTCGCCGACGAGGCGACCGTAGGCCGCAGCCTCGACGATCCCAAGCTCGCCTCGCCCCTCGAGCGCCACGGCCTCGCCGTGCACGTCCACGACCTCGCGCGCGAGCGCGGTGTGCGTCAAGCCGCCGTCGCGCGAGCTGTGCGCGAGGTGGCTTGCGCCCTCGCTTTGCGCCCACTCGGCGCGCAAATGCAGCGCCGTACCGAGCTCAAGCCGCGCCGTGGCCGCAAGCAAGCGGTAGCTCAAGTCGCCGAGGCTCGAGGACACACCGCCCGGCGCCTCGCCCACCACCGTCCCGCCGACGCTCAAAGGACCATAGCGCAAGACCGCGCGGCTCCCGGCGCTCACGGCCTCGCCGAGGCCGAGGCCGGGGTAATACTCGTAGTCCACGAGCAAGCGCCGGTTCGTGCCCCCGAGCGTGGCCGCGCTGAGCGAGCCGCCGCTCGTGCTCTGCGCGTGCGCCGCATCCAAAGAGAGATGCCCGCCGAGATAATCGGCCTCGTAGTCTATCCCCTCGACCAGCGCCCGCGCGCTCGCCGGCAGCCCCGAAACCTCGTCGAGCGTCTCGAGCACGACCCGCAGCGAGCCCTCGACCACGTCGCGATGCGAGAGGAAGTAGAACGAGCCGCCGGTCACCAAAAGCTCGTCGCGCACGGCCTGTGTGCCGGGCTGCGCCGCGAACCCCGAGGCCCGAAGCTCGAGCCCAAGGCCCTCGCTCGCGACTTTGACCTGACCCCCGAGACCGTAGAGCGAGCGGACATACTGACCATACTCCGCGTCATCGATCGCCGTGTTTATCCCGCCCCACTTGACGAAGCTCTCGCCGAGCTTTGCCCGCGCGAAGAACCTCCCGCCCGACTCGCGCTCGTCCACCGACACCGAGTCGTCGCCGTAGGTGGGGTAGTAGCGCTCCTCGTCGAGGCTCGAAAAGACGCGCCGCGGGTCGTGGCCGAGGAGCTTGCTCGAGGCGCTGCCGAACGAGCGCCACGCGCCGTGCTCGTCGAGCAACAGCTCGCGCGCGGGCAGGTCCGCCCCGGCGGTGAGCTCGAGCCCGTTTGCCAGGCGACCGCGATAGAAGAAGGCACCGCCGCCGTCCCCGCGCGGCTCGCCATCGCCGCCTGCGCCCTCGAGCGTGGCCGCGAGGCGCCCTACCATGAAGTGCCGAGCGCCGGGCGGCGAGAGGGGCAGCGACGCGCCGAGCGACGCACCGCCGTCCGCTGAAGCGATCACGACACCCAGCGCCTGCGTCCCCTCGTCGACAAAGAGCTCGCAGCTCACGCGCCGTGCCATCGCTGTAAGCTCGCACCGCGAGCGCGCGCTCGCCTCGACGAGGAGCGCGACCCCCTCCTCGAGCTCTCCTGTGACCACGAGGCTGCCTCCCTGGGCGCGCGGGAGCTGCAAGGCCCCGAGGAGGCGGGGCCCGGCGGGCACCACCATGCGGCTCGCGCCGGGCACATCGTAAACCTCGAGCGTGACCTCGAAGAGCCACACCCGTCCCTCCGTGGCCGTAAGCACGAGGAGCCAACGCGCGTGCTCCCCACCGACCGGGAGCTCGAGCACACCTGGAGCGAGCGCGACGGCGAGCACGCCGTCCTGGCGCGTGGCCGAAAGCTCGCCCGCGACGCCACCTTCGAGGTGCAGGCGATAGACGAGCACGCCGCCTTGCACCCTGAGGCCGCCGCGCGCCTTCGCGAGCGCGAGCGGCGCTTCGAGCGCGAGGCTTGCGAGGCGCACCGGGTAGCTCACCCGCACGAAGGCCCCGGGCGTCAGCGTCACCTCGCGCCGAGCAAGTTGAGTCTCGGAGCCGGGGGGCAGAGATCCGAGGTCGAGCTTGATGCTATGACGGCCGGCGCGAAGGCGCGGCAGGTGATAGTCGCCGTGGCGATCGGTCGTGGCGTAGACGCCGGCGGCGCTCGCCACGAGCGCGCCCGCGATCCCGGGCTCGACCTCGTCTTGCACGCCGTCTTCGTCCTCGTCGGCGAAGACGCGGCCGAACACGGTGGCCTCCAAGAGCTCGGGCTCGCACTCGACCTCGATGGAGCCGTTCGCCGTGGCGAGAGGGGTAGCGCTCGCGCCCCGATACAAGGAGACCGCGACCCGTGTTTCCCCACACGCGAAGCCGTGCTGGGCCAAGAAGGCGAGATCGAGCTCGTGGCGCGGCGCGGCGTCGAGG
>CAYXQW010000285.1:0-4336 GCA_964466695.1 uncultured Bdellovibrionales bacterium | reverse complement strand
CTGCGGCGCGGATCTCGAGCATATGAGCGCCCGGCACGAGCAAGAGCTCGAGCGGTGAGCGTACGCCGACCTCGACGCCGTCGATGCGGACGGTCAGGCCCTCGCTCGGCTGGATCTCGAGCCGCAAGGCGGCCGCGTCCTCGCCGCGGAGGCTCTGCTTCACCGCGGTGAGACGCTCGCAGCCTGCGCCGAGCGATATTAGAGCGAGGAGCGCATATCCCGCGCGCGCCGTCGCGAGTGCGATCATCCTTGTCACGGTAAAGCTTGTAGCCCATGATGAGCAGAAGGGTCCAACGCTTCATGCCGCACGAAGAGACAAGCGGATCACGAGTCTATGATTGGAACCGGCACGCGGCGCCGGTGCGGCCTCTTTGCTTCGAGCTCCTCGATGAGACCCTGCGCGACGGTATCCAGTCTCCCTCGGTGGTAGACCCGTCGCTCGACGATAAGCTCCGTCTCGTGCACCTGATGTCCGAGCTCGCGATCGGCGCCATCAAGGCGGGCATGCCCTGCGCGGGACCGCGCGCGCGCGCGGATACGCTCGCGATCGTCAAAGAGATCCGCGACGCCAAGCTCGCCATCAAACCCGCGTGCGCCGCGCGCACCGTGGTCAAGGACATAGCGCCGATCGTGGAGATCTCGCAGGCGCTCGGCGTGCCCATCGAGGTGTATACCTTCATCGGCGCGAGCACGGTGCGCCTCCTCGCCGAGGGCTGGTCTCTCGCCGATCTTCTTCGCCACGTCGAGCAGGCGGTGCGCTTCGCCCTCCGCGAGGGCTTGCCCGTCTGCCTCGTCACCGAGGACACCACGCGCGCGCGGCCCGAGATCCTCGCGCCTTTATTTCGTCACGCCCTCGCGCTCGGCGTCGGGCGCTTGTGCTTGTGCGACACCACCGGCCACGCCACGCCAGGCGGTGTGCACAATCTGTTCGCCTGGACCCGCGAGGTCATGCGCTCCGCCTCGGGCGAGGTGGCGCTCGACTTCCACGGCCACAACGATCGTGGGCTCGCGGTGGCGAACGCGCTCGCGGCGGTGGCCGCCGGGGCGGATCGCGTTCACGGCACCGCGCTCGGCATTGGTGAGCGCGTGGGCAACGCTGCCATCGATCTTGTCATGATCAACCTGAAGCTCGACGGTCTCTGGCCACACGACATCTCACCGCTCTTGCGCTACTGCGAGACGGCCGCGCGGGCCTGCCACGTCGACATCCCGGTGAGCTACCCGGTGGTAGGCCGGGATGCGTTCCGCACCGCCACCGGGGTGCACGCCGCGGCGATCATCAAGGCGTGGAAGAAGGGTGAAGCGGAGATGGCCGACTGCGTCTACGCGAGCATCAACGCGAGCACCTTCGGGCGCGCGCAGGTGATCGAGATCGGCCACATGAGCGGCCTCTCCAATGTCACTCACTGGCTCTCGGCGCACGGCGTCGCCTACGATCTCGCGCTCGCGCGGCGCATCCTCGCGCACGCCAAGCGCTCGCGCGCCCTCCTCGGTGAGGACGAGATCTGGGATACGGTCCGGGCGCACGATCGCGAGTTGCCGGCATCGCGCGAGGTCACGTAACTTGACCTCCATGTGGGTTCTACGAAAGCTCGCGCTCCTCTTGGTCTTGGCCGCGTCCGCGCTCCTCGGGCGAGGGGTCTTGGCGACCGAGCCTTGGCGCTGCCCGGCGGCCGAGCACCTGCCGCAGCTCACGATAGATACCGTGCACGATCCCGCGCTGCCCGTGGTGGACGACTGGCAGGTGTTCTTCGGGGCGACGCCGCTCTCCGATTATCAGCTCGCCATGCTCGCCGGTAACGATGTGCTCATCGATCGCACGCGCGCCGAGCTCGAGGCGCGCGGCTCGCACGTGTACGCGGGCACCCTCATGGCCGCCGCGGGGATGATCGCGGCGAGCTTCGGCTGGGTGTTGTTCGGGCAGGACAAGCTCGCGCCGGGCAAGACGCTGCCGCTCGCCATCGGCGGCGTCGGGCTCGCGGCGCTCGGCCTCTACACGATCACCGCGAGCCTCGAGACCCCGCTCGAGCCGCTGCTCGCCCCCACGCCGAGGCACCGGCTGACGCGCGAGGAGGTGCGGCGGCTCGTGACCGCGGTCAATCACCAGCTCTATCGCGATATCTGTAAGGCCTCGGCCGCATCACAGGCCGCGCCGGTCCCATGAGCGACGGTCAGCTTGCATAGAAACGATGCTTTGGCGATGGTGAATGGTATGATTGAGAGCACACGGGTTTGGAGATGAAGGCGAATGGAGCGCTACCTATGAGATCATGGGCCGTCGTTTGCTGGTGCCTCGCGCTCTTTGTCGCCAAAGGCGCGTGGGCCCAAAAGGATCGCTACGATCCCGGCGAAGACCTGCCGTCTTTCACCCTCAAGGCGCTCAACGGCGAGATCTTGGGGGAGCGCTATATCAGCGTCGATCGCTATATCGGCGTCGAGGCCAAGGAGCCCAAAAAAGCGGTGCTGGTGACGTTCTTCGCGAGCTACTGCGAGCCCTGTCATAAGGAGATGCCGCTGCTCGTGGCCTTGCAGGAGGCTTACAAGGACAAGGGGCTGCAGGTGGTCATGGTGTCGATCGACACGGAGATCGAGAAGATCGAACAGGCCAAAGACCTCGCCAAGAAAAATGGCGCGAAGTTCCCCGTGCTCACCGACCGCTACAACATCGTGGCCAAACGCTTCTTCGTCACCAAGCTCCCGAACAGCTACCTCGCGAGCGGCGCCGGCAAGGTGATCATGGCCAACGTCGGCTATAACGACGACACCTCCAGGCGGCTCGTCGACGAGATCCGTAAGACCATCGGCGAGCCGACGAGCGAGCCTGTCCCCGAGGCCATCGCCATGCACTTCGGTCAAAGCGGCGGCGCGCTCGAGGTGGTCACCGCCCGCGGCGACGGCGCGGCCAAAGACCCCGACGCGGTCGAGCCTCAACCCGAAGCGATCAGCCCGCCCCCTCCGGCGGCGGCGGTCGAAGAGGACACCAAGGCCAAACCCAAACCCAAGGCCAAGCCCAAGAAGAGCAAGAGCAAGAAGACCAAGGCGAAGAAGGCCAAGAAGAAGAGGTGATGCGCTGCCGCGCGTCATTGCATGACCACCTTGTCCGAGCGGCTCGCAAGTCAGCTACGAGATTTTTTGGGCGCCTCGGCGATGAGCCTGCCTTACGCCCTCGCGCTCGCGATGCTCGGCGGGCTGCTCGTGGCGTTCACCCCTTGCGTCTATCCCATAATCCCCATCACCGTGCGTTACTTCGCCGGGGCCTCAGTCAAGAGCCGCGCGCGCGTGGTGCAGCTCGCGAGCATCTACGTCGCCGGCATGGTCGTGCTCTACGCGGCGCTCGGCACCTTGTTCGCGAGCATGCAGCACGTCTTCGGCTCGTTCATGGGCTCGCCCGTGTTGCTCTTCGCCGTCGCCGCGCTGTGCTTTTGCATGGGCGCCTCGTCGCTCGGGCTTTTTAGCCTGCGCTTGCCCGCGAGGCTCAGTACGCGCCTCGCGCACGCCGGGGGGAGCTCTGTGGGCGGGGCGTTGCTCATGGGGCTCGTAAGCGGGCTCATCGCCGCGCCCTGCACCGGCCCCGTGCTCACCGTGATCCTCACCGTGATCGCCTTCAACGCTGCCCCTTTCCTCGGGGCTTTGCTGATGACCGCCTTCGCGCTCGGGCTAGGGTTGCCCTTCATGGCTCTGGCCATCTCCTCCGACGCCTTGGCGCGCTTGCCCGCCTCGAGGCTTATGACAAAGATGGCGAAGACCGTCCTCGCCGTGGCCATGTTCGTGGTGGGCGGATACTTCGCCAAGCTCGCGTGGCCAGCCCTCGCGGTCGCTTCTGGCGCCGTACCTCGCTGGGCCGCCTTGACGATAGGATGCTTAGGGTTGCTGCTCTTTTGGCTCGGGCGGCAAAAAAAACCGGTGCGCGTCGCGGCCTTCTTGCTCCTCGTCTTCGGGGTCTCTACATCCTTGTTCGGTGACCATGGAGCGAACGCTCACGACAAGATCGTCTTTTCGGCTTTCGACCAAGAGACGCTCACCACCGCAGCCCGCGCCGGCCGCCCCGTCATGGTGGAGGTCACCGCCGCGTGGTGCCTCGCCTGCAAGGAGCTCGAAGACGAGGTCTTGAGCCACCCAGCCGTGCGGCGCGCCGCGCGACGCTTCGTAAAGCTCAGGATCGACGCGACCCACAACAGCGACGAGCTCTCGGAGATATTCCAACGCTACGGCATCATCGGCTTGCCCACGATCTTCTTCATCGACGCCGCGGGCCAGACGCGCAGCGAGCCGCGCGTTACGGGCTACGTATCGCCGGCGCGGCTCTGTGCCATCCTCGAGAGGATTTAAGACCGCG
>CAYXQW010000284.1:0-4338 GCA_964466695.1 uncultured Bdellovibrionales bacterium | reverse complement strand
TTCTCGATCACCAGCCGCGCGCCGCCGCCGCACTCGATGCGCCGAAGCTGCGCGATGACCTTGGGGAAGATATCCTGCGGCACGGCGAGATAATGCAGCTTTACCGCGGCGTCGCGCAGCGTGTGCTGCAACCTGTCGAACGTGACGCTCGCGCCGTATTCGCCCTGGACGTAGGAGAGACTCGACAAGAAGCGGTCCAAGATCTCGGGTCGCGCGCTCGCAACGTGCTCTACCACGCTCTGCCGCGCGCGCTCGCGCAGCGCGTCCGAGGAGAGCTCGCTCCGCGCGACGCCGATTACGGGCACCGCAAGATCGCCGCGCTCGACCATGCGGTAGAGGGCGGGGAAGATCTTCTTGTAGGCGAGGTCGCCGCTGACCCCGTAGATCACCAGCGCGTCGGCTATACGCCCGCTCACTTCTTCTCCTCGTGCCCACCGAAGGCTTGGCGCATCGCCGCGAGCAAGCGGTTGGCGTAGCTACCCTCGTCGCGCGAAGAGAAGCGTTGGTAGACAGCATCGCTCAACACCGGCGCGGGCACCCCGAGATCGATGGCCGCGTGCAAGGTCCAGCGACCTTCGCCCGAATCCGAGACGCGGCCGGCGAAGCCATCGAGACCGGGGTCACGCGCGAGCGCCTCGGCCGTAAGATCGAGTAGCCAGGAGGTCACCACGCTGCCGCGCCGCCAGAGCTCAGCGATCGCCGGCAGATCGAAGTCGTAGCGGTAGCGCTCGGGCGCGGCGAGCGGCGCCGTCTCGGCATCCTTTGTATGCTCGCGTTTACCGATGTCGGCGCGCTCGAGGATGTTGAAGCCCTCGGCGTATGCCTCCATGATCCCGTACTCGATGCCGTTGTGCACCATCTTCACGAAGTGCCCGGCGCCCGCCGGACCGCAGTGCAAATAGCCGCGCTCCGCCGGGGAGAGCTCCCCTTCCTTGCCGCGGGTGCGTACGGCGACGTCCGAGCGCGGCGCCAGCGCCGCGAAGATGGGATCGAGCTTCGCAACCACCTCGGCTTCGCCGCCGATCATCTGACAATAACCGCGTTCGAGGCCGAAGACCCCGCCGCTCACCCCGACGTCGACGTAATGCAGCCGCCGCTCGGCGAGCGTGCGTGCGCGGCGCAGGTCCTCGGCGTAATGAGAGTTGCCGCCGTCGACGATCGTATCTCCAGGCTCGAGGTACGAGGCGAGCTCCGCGATGGCTTGGTCTACGAGCGCCGCCGGCAACATCAGCCACACCACACGCGGCGGCGCGAGCTTTTGCACGAGCTCGCGCGGCGAGCGCGCAACCTCGGCGCCTTGCGCGCCGAGCGCCTCGGCCGCGGCCGTAACGACGTCGTAGACCACGCACTCGTTGGCCGCGCGCAAGATGCGCCGCACCATGTTCGACCCCATACGTCCGAGACCCATCATTCCTATGCGCATCGCATGCTCCTCTCGCGTCAGTACCGCGACCGTGCAGGGAGTAGCAACAGATGCGTTGACCGCACGACGAAGCGAGTGCTAGTCCCGCAAGCCCGAGGGTCGCAAAGCTCATGCTCGATATAAAGTTCATCCAAGACAACCTCGAAGAGGTCAAAGCCAACCTCGTAAACCGCGGCATGACCGCCGACCCCGATCAGGTCGTCGCGCTCTACAAGCGGCGCCTCGCCGCGCTCGGAGAGCTCGAGGCGTTACGCCAGCGTCGCAACGAGAACGCGAGCAAGATGAAGGGCAAGCTCGCGCCGGAGGCGCGGCAGCCGCTGGTCCTCGAGGGGCGCGAGCTCAAGGAGTCCATCGCGAGGTACGAGGGCGACCTCTTGGAGGTCGAGCGCGCGCTCATGATCGAGGCCGCGCGGATCCCCAACATGGCGCACCCGCGCGCCCCGGTAGGTCGCGAAGAGAGCTGCAACCTCGAGCTTAGGCGCGTGGGCGAGCCGACGCGCTTCGACTTCGCCCCCAAAGATCACCTCGAGCTCTCCGAGCGCCTCGAGCTCATCGACTTCGAGGGCGGCGCCAAGGTCACCGGCACCAAGTTCTACTTCTTGAAGCACGAGGCGGTGCTGCTCGAGCTCGCGCTCTTGCGCTACGGCCTCGACATCCTCGCGGCGCACGACTTTGTCCCCACCATGACCCCAGATCTCGCACGTGAAGAGGTCCTCGAAGGCATCGGCTTCAATCCCCGCGGCGAGGAGAGCAACATCTACGCCTTGGCGGAGTCGGGTTTGTGCCTCGTCGGCACCGCCGAGATCACGCTAGGCGGCCTCTACGCCGACGCGCTCCTCTCGCGCGAAGAGCTGCCGATAAAGCTCGCAGGGATCTCGCACTGCTTTCGTCGCGAGGCCGGCGCCGCGGGTCAGTTCTCGAAGGGCCTCTACCGCGTCCATCAATTCACCAAGCTCGAGATGTTCGTCTATTGCCTCCCCGAGCAATCGGAGAAGATGCACGAGCACC
Source organism: uncultured Bdellovibrionales bacterium (assembly GCA_964466695.1). Classification (GTDB taxonomy): domain Bacteria; phylum Myxococcota; class XYA12-FULL-58-9; order XYA12-FULL-58-9; family JAFGEK01; genus CAYXQW01. The sequence continues at coordinate 1,907 of CAYXQW010000284.1, read as the reverse complement.
TGCTCGCCATCGAGGAGGAGATCTTCTCGGGGCTTGAGATCCCTTACCGCGTGGTGGACACCTGCACTGGCGATCTCGGCGCCCCCGCCTATCGCAAGTTCGACCTCGAGGCTTGGATGCCGGGACGCTCAAAGGACGGCGACTTCGGAGAGATCACCTCGACCTCCAACTGCACCGACTATCAGGCTCGCCGCCTCAAGGCCCGTTATCGAGACGGCAACAACACCAAATATCTGCATACCCTCAACGGAACGGCCATCGCGATCTCACGGGCGATAATCGCCCTCCTCGAAAACTTCCAAGAAAGCGACGGCTCCGTGCGCATACCCGCGCGGCTCATTCCCTACACCGGCTTTACGAAAATCTCACCGCGGCGCTGAGGATCACATATCCCCCTACATGTTTCTTGGATGGAGACGGGAGGTATGGTATGATCATACCTTCAGTTGGCTTCGCAATAACACCCGTTGATCCGCTCGCCTGAAACATGGCTGAGCAAGCAGCACAGGAGACGACATGGTTATTCGCTTGCATCACGTCCGTATCGATATCCGAAAGCTGGCCGCCCTCTTGACCCCCTCGCTATTATCTCCCAATAGGGATGACGCGCCGACCCAGCAAAAACCGCGCCCGGGCAGCAACTGGCTCCGTTGGGGTGACGCCAATCACTCCGCCAGGGCTCATCTAAATTAATCACAAGCGATCTACCCCGAGCACTCCCTTTATCCCCTTGATCTGAGATACGACCTTACGTAGCTGGTCGACGTCCTTCACCATGATCTGAAAGGTGTTGATCGCGCGGTCTTCGGCCGTAACTCGGCAGTTGGCCTCGGAGATGTTCGCGCCGTTATCGGTGAAGGCTTGCGAGATGGTCGCGAGCAAACCCTGGCGGTCCTCGGTGAGCACGCGCAGCCCGACGGTCCGCGCGAAGCTCGCGTGCGTATCCCAGCTCACCTCGATGCGACGCACCGGGTCCATGTCGATGGCGTGTGAGCAGCTCGTGCGGTGGACCGTTATGCCCTTACCGCGCGTGACAAAGCCCACGATCTCTTCGCCCGGCAGCGGCGTGCAGCATTTGGCGAAGCGCACGAGCATGTCGTCTATGCCTTGGACGGTGACGCCGCCCGACGACTTGCGGCTGGCGCGCTTCAACAGGTGCGACAGCACCGACTGGTTGTCCTCACTCGAGGCCTTGTGGTCGGGAGCGACCTTCTCGACCACCTGCGCCGCGGTGGTGCGCCCATAGCCGAGCGCCACGAACAGCCCCTCGGTCGAGTTATACTTGCCCGAGGCGGCGATCTCCTGCAGGCGCCCGTCCTTGACGAGCTTCTGCATCGAGATCCCGTGCTTGCGCAGCTCGCGCTCGAGGATCTCCCGGCCGAGCGCCTGTGAGCGCGCCCGCTCCTCGCTCCGCACCAGCGCCCGTATCTTGGCCTTGGCGCGCCCCGTCCGCACGAAAGACAGCCAGTCCTTGGATGGCCGCTGCTGGGCGTTGGTGATGATCTCGACGATGTCGCCGTTCTTGAGCTCGTGCCGTAGCGGCACCATGCGACCATTGACCTTGGCGCCGGCGCAGTGGGTGCCTACTTGCGTGTGGATAGAGAAGGCGAAGTCGACGGGCGTCGAGCCGCGCTTGAGCGCGATCACCTCTCCCTTCGGCGTGAAGACGAAGACCTCGTCGGTGAAGAGATCGAACTTGACGACATCCAAGAACTCGCGCGGATCTTTGAGATCTTGCTGCCACTCGAGGAGCTGGCGCAGCCACGCGAATTGCTGCTTGCCGCGCGGGCCGAGGCGATCAGGGTCTCCGGCATGAAGCCGCGATTGCCGAAATAGAGGGCGAACGTCATCTTTTTCTTTTCCATGGTGAAACCTCGCAAGAAAGTCGGATGCTTCCCTCTTATTGT
>CAYXQW010000283.1:659-4354 GCA_964466695.1 uncultured Bdellovibrionales bacterium | reverse complement strand
GCCAGGTGATCCCAACGCGGCCCGCGGGTGATACCTCGTGCACGCTCTACTACGATGAGTTTCGCGACTTGATCGCGAGCGACCCGGAGTACGGCGCCGCATTCGCCACTACCAACGAATTGAACTTCGACGTGCAATACACTTTGGCGGACGTTACCACCCTGCCGAGCGCCAAATGACCCAAGGGCCTGAGGGTGCTCAGTAACCCCCCGCCGCGCTCGAGTGGGCCGTAATAAAAAAGCCCAGTCGACCGCGGAGGGTCAACTGGGCATCGGGCTAGTACTTTTGGAGCGGGACACGAGATTCGAACTCGCGACTTCAACCTTGGCAAGGTTGCACTCTACCACTGAGTTAGTCCCGCCTTCGGGAATGCTATTGAGCAGATGCGGCCCGTTCGTGTCAACTCCAATTTGACACACTCGAGGGCTACGGCTCTTTGACGAGGAGCTGATTGTAGCGCCCGCGCCTTACGTAGTGGGTGTGCAAGAGCGCGTGTGACTTCTCCCCGAGGGGGCGGCCCAGAAAATCATCGTAGAGTTGCTTGATGAACGGGTTGTCATGCGACTTGCGCTCGTGCTTGCTCGCGTCCTCCTCGTAGATCGCGCGAAGGCGCGCTTCGCGGACCTCCTTGGTGGTCGGGCGCGGCTGGCCGCCGCCCGCGATGCAGCCACCCGGGCAGCCCATGATCTCGATGAAGTGATAAGGCGAAGTGCCGGCCGCGATCTCCGTCATGAGCTCCTTGGCGCCGGAGAGGCCGCTCGTCACCGCTACGCGCACGGTCACCCCCTCGAGGTGCTTGAACTCGGGCTTCGTCCCCTCGATCGTGAGCGCCGCCTCTTTCACGCGCGAAAGGCCGCGCACCGGGGTTATGTCGAGGTGCGTAAAGGGGATCTCGCGGCCGGTCACCACCTCGTAGACGGTGCGCAGCGCCGCCTCCATGACGCCGCCGGTGACGCCGAAGATGTCCGCGGCGCCGGTGGAGAAGCCGAGCGGGTTGTCGAACGGCTCGTCCTCGAGGTTTAGGAAATCGATGCCCGCCTCCTCGATCATGCGCCCAAGCTCGCGCGTGGTGAGCACCGCGTCGACGTTGGGGACGCCGTCGATGAACATCTCCGGCCGATCGATCTCGTACTTCTTGGCGGTGCAGGGCATGACGGAGACCACGAACATGTCCTCGGGTTTTACGCCGATCTTCGCCGCGTAGTAGCTCTTGGCGAGCGCCCCGAGCATCATGTGCGGGCTCTTGCAGCTCGAGAGGTGCTTTAGGTGATCGGGGAACTCGTGCTCGACGTATTTTATCCACCCAGGCGAGCATGACGTGATCATGGGGAGCGTGGCGGGCTTGCCCGAGGTGTGCGCGCAGAGGCGCGCGAGCAGCTCGTTGCCCTCCTCCATGATGGTGAGGTCGGCGGCGAAGTTGGTGTCGAAGACGTCGTCGAAGCCGAGCTTACGCAGCGCGGCGGCCATCTTGCCGGTGACGATGGTGCCGGGAGGCAGGCCGAACATCTCCCCGAGGGCCACGCGCACGGCCGGCGCCGTCTGCACGACCGCGCGCTTCTTGCCGTCGAACAAAGCGCTCCAGGTGCTCTTCATCTCCTCGTGCGCGACGAGCGCCCCCACGGGGCAGACGGTGCTGCACTGACCGCACATGGTGCAGTTGACGCTGTTGAGGTCGAGCCCCGCCGGCGGTCCGATGACGGTGTCGAAGCCGCGGTTTTGCACGCTGAGGACGCCGACCCCCTGGATCTGATTGCAGACGGTGACGCACCTTCGGCACAGGATGCACTTGGCCATATCGCGTACGATCGAGGGGCTCGACTTGTCGAGGGTGTCCTTCGAGCGGGCGCCCTCGAAGCGGTACTCCTGGATCGGGATCTGACGGCCGAGCTTTTGCAGCCCGCAGTTCTGGTTGCGAAAGCAGCTCAGGCAGTTACGCGGGTGGTCGGAGAGCATGAGCTCGTAGAGCAGCTTGCGCGCCTTCTGCACGCGCGCGGTGTTGGTCGTGACCTCCATCCCCTCGCGCACGCTGGTGCAACACGAGGCCTGCAGCGCCCGCGCCCCCTTCACCTCCACCACGCAGATGCGGCAGGCGCCGACCTGGTGCACGCCCTCGAGGTAACAGAAGCTCGGTATGCGAATGCCGTGCTGCTTGGCCGCCTCGAGGATCGAGATCCCCTCCTCGACCTCGACAGGCATGTCGTTGATCTTGAGCTTGACCATCTTGTCGTGTCTCCAAGGACGAAAGGTTAACGGCGATCACACCGCAAGCAGCGCATGGCTTCGGCGATGGCGTTGAGGCGGTGAAAGCCGGTGGCGACCTCCTGGAACGAACGCTTGCGCGCCTCGACGTCGCAGAAGCGCATGGGGAAGCGCTCGTGCTCGGCGACGTCGGTCTCCTCGGTGGGCTTCGGGATCTCGATCTCGCTGCCCGTGTTGAGCACTCCCTCGCCGCCGAGGTAGCGGTCGATGGCGCGGGCGGCCTGCTTGCCGTCGGCGATGGCCTGGATGACGACGTCGGGGCCGCGCACCGCGTCGCCGCCGGCGAAGACGCCCTCCATGGTGGTCATCATGGTTAAGGGGTCGATGGCCAGCGTGCCGCCGCGTTTGAGCTCGATCTTGCTCTTGTCGATGAAGGGCAGGTCCATGTGCTGGCTCACGGCGGGGATCACGGTGTCGGTTGCGAGGTCGAAGCTCGCGCCCTCGCGGGGCAACGGCCGCCGCCGCCCGCCCTGATCGAAGCCGTCGAGCTGCATCTCGACGCAGCGAATGGCGGTGACCGCGCCTTCGCCGAGGATCTCGACGGGCGCGACGAGGGGGCGCACGCCGATGCCCTCCTCGATCGCCTCTTTGATCTCGCGCGGATCGGCGGGCATGTCTTTGATCTCGCGCCGGTAGAGCACGGTGACCGTCTCGGCGCCGAGGCGCAGCGCGGTGCGCGCGGCGTCGAAGGCGGTGCTGCCGCCGCCGATGACCGCGACGTTCTTCCCGATGGTGACGTCCTTGCCGAGGTTTACGTCCTTTAGGAACGCGAGCCCGTGGTACACGCCGCGCTTGTCTTCGCCAGGAATGCCGAGCAGGTTTGGGATCTGGGTGCCGGTGGCGACGTAGATGGCGTCGTGCTCGGCGCGCAGGTCATCGAAGCCGATGTCGCGGCCGATCTCGGTGTTGGTGATGATGCGCACCCCCACCTGCTCGATCATGCGTACCTCGCGCGCGAGCACGCTCTCGGGCAGGCGGTACTCGGGGATGCCGCTTACGAGCATGCCGCCCGCGGTCTCGAGTGCTTCGTAGACGACCGTGTTGTAGCCGAGGCGGGCGAGGTAGTAGGCGCAGGTGAGCCCGGAGGGGCCGGCGCCGATGACGGCGACCGACTGAGCTTTCTTCGGCAGCACGAGATCCATGTACGGGACCTCGTTGTCGAAGAAGAAGTCGGACGCGTAGCGCTTGAGGTCGCAGATCGCGATCGGCTCGTCGAGCTGGGCGCGGCGGCACTTGCTCTCGCACGGGTGGGTGCACACCCGCCCGCAGATGGCGGGGAAGGGGTTGTCCTTGCGGATCAAGAAGTAGGCGTCGCGCGGCCTGCCGGCGGCGATGAGCGCGATGTAACCGGGGACGTCGACGCCCGCCGGGCAGGCGTTTTGACAGGGCGAGCGCAGAAGCTCGGTGCAGACTCCGGCGCGGCAGTGCTTGTCTCT
>CAYXQW010000283.1:0-649 GCA_964466695.1 uncultured Bdellovibrionales bacterium | reverse complement strand
CTCATCGAACTCGTGCCGAAAGTGGCGGATGGCCGAGAGCACCGGGTTGCCCGCGGTCTGCCCGAGGCCGCACGTCGCGGTCTCTTTGCAGACCTCGGCGAGCTCCTCGAGGAGCGTTATGTCCTCGGGCTTGCCCTCGCCGGCCTTTATGCGCTCGAGGATCTCGAGCATGCGCTTGGTGCCGATGCGGCACGGGACGCACTTGCCGCAGGACTCGTCTTGAACGAAGTCGAGGAAGAACCTCGCGACGTCCACCATGCACGAGTCCTGGTTCATGACGATGAGGCCGCCCGAGCCCATGATGGTGCCGAGGTGGGCGAGGGAGTCGTAGTCGATCGGCGTGTTCAAGTGCGCCGTCGTCAGGCACCCGCCCGAGGGTCCGCCGGTCTGCGCGGCCTTGAACGGCTTGTTCTTCTGCATGCCGCCGGCGATGTCGAAGACGATCTCGCCGAGCGTCGTGCCCATCGGCACCTCGACGATGCCCGTGTTCTTGATGTTGCCGGCGAGCGCGAAGACCTTGGTGCCCTTGCTGTTCTCGGTGCCGACCGCGGCGAACCAGGCGCTGCCGTTGTGGATGATGGGGGGCACCGCCGCGAGCGTCTCGACGTTGTTGATGATGGTGGGCTTGCCAAACAGCCCCGAAGCCGCT
>CAYXQW010000282.1:0-4383 GCA_964466695.1 uncultured Bdellovibrionales bacterium | reverse complement strand
ATCGCCGCCCGTCGTCACCGCTCATGGGAGCTTCGCCACGCGCGAGGGCTACTGGCTTTGCCTCGCGCACGAAGGGCTCTCGGGTCTCGGCGAGGCCGCCCCTTGGCCTACCTGTGGCACTCCCATGGCCGAGGTCAAGGTCTGCCTGCAGCGCGCCACGGCTTTTGGCTCGCCACTTTTCGAAGCTCTCCCTGGAAACGCGGGCGAGGTCGCGCACGTGCTCGAGCGGCTCGAGCTCTGCCCCGAGGCCGCGCATGCGGTGGAGGTGGCCTCGCTCGATCTCCTCGCGCAAAGAGAGGGCCGCCCGCTCATGCGCGTGCTCGGCCCCGCGCGCGAGCGGGTTTTGATCCACGCCACCGTGGCGAGCGTCGAAGCGGCGAGCGCGGCGGTCTTTGCGGGCGCGCGGCACTTGAAGATCAAGGTCGGAGCGAGGCCGCTTGCGGACGACGTCGCGTTGCTCTTCGCCATGCGCGACGAGGTCGGCGAGGACATCGCGATGCAGGTCGACGCCAACGGCGCCTGGGATCTCGCCACCGCGCGCGAAGCCATCGACGCGCTCGCACCCATCGGTCTCGCGTTCCTCGAGCAGCCGCTCCCACCGGGCGCTCTCGCCGAGCACGCCGAGCTCCGCCGCCGCGGCCGCGTCAAGATCGCGCTCGACGAGAGCGTGCGCACCTTGGCCGAGCTTATGCGCGCCATAGAGGCCGAGGCGGCCGATGTCATCGTGGTAAAGCCCATGCTCGCAGGCGGGCTGTGCGCGGCGCACAAGCTCGCCGCCGCCGCGCACGCGGCACGGCTCGCGGTCACCGTGACCTCGGTGTTCGAGTCCGCCGCAGGGAGGGCCGCCGCCGCGCACCTCGCCGCCGCCCTGACACAGGAGCCGCTCGCCTGCGGCATCAGCGGTCGTGTCGTTGAAGATGGTCTCACACAACACGGCGCCTGGCTCGCGCGCCCCGAGCGCACCGCGCGCGGCCTCGAGCTCGTCTTGCCGAATGTCTTGGGCCTCGGAGTTCGGCTCGAGCCCGCTCCATGATCACCATCCCAAACCCCATCGCGAGCGCGGCGCTCGCGCGCCCCGCGCACGAGGTGCTCATCGACGACGAGGGGGCTCTTGACGCCGCGGCGCTCTTGGTCGCAGTCAAGCATCGCGCGGCCTTCTTCGCGAAGCGAGGCATAAGGCCACGGCAAAAGGTGGCGCTCTTCGGCGAGGCCTGCAGGGATTGGGTGATCTCGCTGCACGCGCTCGGCTGCCGTCGTCGCGCCGCTCCCGCACAGCCCGGAGGCCCTCCCCCGCGCGCTCGCGATCTTGAAGCCAAAGCTCATTGTCGCAAACCGCGCTCTCCCCGGCGCGTGCGCCAACGCACCCGTCATCGCGCCTGGTGACGCTTCCTTCGACGTGTCGGAGCGATGTTGGCCAATGCACGAGCCCCGCCTCTTGGTGTTGACCTCCGGCACCACCGGCCGGCCGCGCGTGGTACGTCTCACTACGGCCCAACTCGTCTTCAACGCCTTCGGCTCGGCCGTCCGTCTCGGCCTCGACGTAAACGATCGCTGGCTCCTCTGCCTGCCGCTCGATCACGTCGGCGGGCTCGCCGTCTTGTGGCGGTCGGCCTTCTACGCCACCTCCGTGAGGTTGCTCGCGCGCTTTTGCCCCGCGCGCGTAAACCAGCTCATCGACAGCGAGCGGATCACCTTGATCTCGCTCGTGCCCACCATGCTCAAGCGCCTGCTCGATGAGCGCGGCGATAAGCCCTTCCCCGTCTCCCTGCGCGCCATCCTGCTCGGCGGCGCCCCGGCGCATCCCGCGCTCATCGCGCGCAGCGAGGCCCTAGGCGCTCCGCTGGCGCTGAGCTTTGGGATGACCGAGACCGCGTCGCAGATCGCCACCACCTACCCCGGCGACTACTCTCGCCGTGGCGATGTAGGCCCGCCCCTCTGCTTCGCCCGCGTCGAGGCAGACGAGGGAGGTCGGCTCATGGTCTATGGCCCGCTCACCAAGACCGGCAGCTTACGCACGAACGATCTCGGTGAGGTGGACCTCGAAGGCCGTGTGCGCGTGCGCGGCCGCAGCGATGACCTCATCATCCGTGGCGGGCAAAACATAGATCCGATCGAGATCGAGCACGTCCTCACACAGCACCCCGATATCGACCAGGCGGCCGTGGTCGGGGTGCCAGACGACGAGCTCGGCGAGCGGGTCGTGGCCTTTGTCGTTTTGCGACCGGGCGCGAAGATGCCCGACCCCGCTTGCTTACGACACATGTGCGCGGCGAAGCTGCCTCGGCACTCTGCGCCCTCGTGCTTCGTGACGCGCGAAAGACTCGACACCACCGGCCTCGGCAAGCTAACACGAGCCATACTTCGCAAAGAAGCCAAGATCATGGCGGCAAGAGGAGCTCTCCCGTGAAACCATCGCTCGGTGCGTCGACCGCACGCAGCCACGTGCTCACTCCGCTATCGCGCGTGAGCACACGCGAGGGTAACCACCAGCTCGGCGACTTTCTCTCGGAGCTGCAAACCTGGCTGCACGACGACCTCGCGTCGCTCGAGGCCGATCTCGACGCGCTGCACCAACATTCGCTCTCTAGCACCAAGACAAACCTCGCCGAAAAAGCTGCTGCGCATCTGATCGCGGTCCCCGGCAAGCGCATTCGTCCGGTATGCGTGATCCTCAGCTCGAAGATGGGGGGAAAAGCCGACCTTTGCGAAGTCCGCGACCTCGCCGTGGCGAGCGAGCTCGTGCACGCGGGCACCTTACTGCACGACGACGTCATCGACGAGGGAGAGGAGCGACGCGGCGCGAAGTGTGCCCGCGTGATCTATGGCAACTCCGCCAGCATTCTAGCCGGCGATTATCTACTCATCGAGGCTTTGCAGCGCGTGCGGCGCACCGGGCGTCATGAGCTGCTCGACGGCTTGCTCGAGGTGGTCTCAGAGATGGTGGTCGCCGAAGCTTTACAGCTCGAGCGCCGCGGTTGCTTCGACATCGATCGCCAAAGTTACCTCGAGGTCATAAATGGTAAGACAGCCGCGCTGTTTCGCTGGGCGCTGACAGCAGGTGGCGCGCTCGGCGGTCTATCACTCGAAGAGCAAGCAGTGCTCGCGCGTGCCGGCACTGCGCTCGGGCTCGCCTTCCAGCTCATCGACGACGTGCTCGACATCGAGGGCGATGAGCTCGTGACTGGCAAGACCGTGCTCGCGGATATCCGCGAAGGCAAGCTCACCTGGCCTCTCATCATCGCCGCCGAACAAAAACCCGAGATCCTCGATCTTTTGCGCGCCTTGGCTTCGTCCCGCCCGTCAACTTCATCGGAGGCCATACGGAGTATCGGCGCCTCGATCACCGACACGGACGCCATCGCGACCACCCGTGCTTTCGCGAAAGAACAAGCCGCGCTGGCACAACGAGAGCTTGCGTGCCTACCCGACAACCCCGCGCGCGGCGCCCTCATGCTCATCACCGAGGCCGTCGTGGAGCGACAAAGATGAAGCGCAAAGTCAAGCCAGGTTCGGGTGAGATGTTCAACCGCATCGCGCCGACCTACGATTTGCTCAATCGCCTGCTCAGCTTTGGCTTCGATCAGTCTTGGCGCTACCGACTGGTGCGGCATCTCGATCTGCCGAGTCAGTCGCACGTGCTCGATATCGCCACCGGGACCGCCGATCTCGCGCTCGGCATCGCGCGACTTTATCCCGAGGCCTACGTGACCGCGATAGACCCGAGCGCCGGCATGCTCGAGGTGGCCGAGCGCAAGACGCGCGAGGAAGAGCTCGACCAGCGCATCATGCTTCACACCGGCGACGCACAAAACCTCCCCTTCCGCGACGATGCCTTCGATGCCACCTGCATCGGCTTCGGCATCCGCAATATCGAAGATCGCCAGCGCGCCCTGCGAGAGATGTCACGTGTCACACGCCCGGGTCGGCAGGTGCTGATCCTCGAGCTCAACGAGCCGCGCGGCGGGCTCCTCGCCGCTCTCGCGCGCTTTTATGTTCACTACGCGGTGCCGGTGCTTGGTTGGTTCATCGCCGGCGGCACCGAGTACTCCTACCTCCGCCACTCCATCGCTAATTTCCCCGAGCCAGACGAGTTTTGTGAAAGCCTCAGCGAGGCCGGCCTCAAGGTCGAAGCCGTCGAGCGCTTGGGCCTCGGCGCCGCCTCTCTATTCCTAACCCGCAAACTAAAAACAGTGCCACACGATAATGTGATCTCCATCGAGAGATACACACGAAGAAAAGGAAATATCCGTATCTGGCAAGTTTAAGCCTGACTTTAAGCGTGACCACGCCACATTAAACATCGGACGGTCTAATTTCGTGCCTGGTTCGCACACACCTCCGCCCTCGCGCCTGCCGCGCGTGGTCTCTCCTCGTCCATTTACG
>CAYXQW010000281.1:0-4384 GCA_964466695.1 uncultured Bdellovibrionales bacterium | reverse complement strand
CACTACTCGGACCTATCACCGCCGACGGTCAGCCGCCCGACGCCTCGGCGCGCTTGGCCTCTTCGGCCTCGAGATCCATGTGGCTCTTCTCGGCGTTCTTGCGCACATAGTCGCGCACCGCGGCGTTGAGCTCCTTGGCCTTGTCGATGTTATCCTTGAAGGTCTGCAGATCGAGCTGCGCCAAGGCATAGATGGTGCCGTCGGGGTGAATCCAGTGATCGACGATCTGCACGCCCGACAACGTGGCCGCGCTGAAGGTCTTGACCGCCTGCTCAACGTGCTGCTCCTCGCTCGACGCCGACATGTCGCCGGCGGTCGTCGAGGCCATGTAGTCCTTCATGAGCGAGGCCGAGTAGACCTCGAAGATCTTGGCGATCTCGGCGCGCGCGCGGTTGTCGGCGGTGGTGCGCGCGAGCGAGTGGTTCTTGATCCCGCTCACCGAGCCCACGCCATAGAACACGCGGCCTTGCTCGCCACCGAAGGCGCCGCTGCCCTTGTTAACCCACTCCGGATACTGCACGCCGCTGTCGACTTCCTTCTTTTCTTTGCCGCAGGCGCCGAGCGCCATCGCCAAAATTCCGACCATAACAACCTTCAGACCTGCCTTCATGAGACATCCTCCTGGTTTAATTTTTGTCGATAAGGAGCGTTTAAGTTTTGCAACTAGAGCCCATGCCCAACCTCGAGTCAAGGCATCCACCTCGACCGCTCGCGCAAGCTAGTTGTCCCCGATAGCGAGCACGCGCGCCAGGTTTTCTTCACTTGCGCCTGCCCCACCGCCGCGCGGCTACGAGCATGAGGATAACCATCCCCCACACCGCCGCGCTGACCGCCACCGTCTCGAGGCCAGAGCGCACGCTCCCGCAAGCGACCCTCGCGCCGTAGAGCCAAACACCCGACGCCGCGAGCCATCCCGCGAGCAGGGTCCACGGCGGACGCAAAAGGCCGGTCTGGGCGAGGCCGAGCGCGAACAACAAGCCCATCAAAGACAAGATCAAAACGCGTATCGCGGTGTCACTGAGCAAGCGGTCCGTGGCCTCCATCCAGTGACCGAACGCCTCGATCACCGCGCGGCTCGCCCGGGCCTCTTCGTTGAGCTTGCCGAGCCGGAGCAAGATGCCGCCGAAGGGTCCGGTCTGCTCGGCGCGCACCTCGTCGAGCAAGGCTTGAAAAGGCGCGAAGCCTACCAGCGCCGAGAACCTCGCGTCGTCCATCAAGGCCGCGACCCGCAAGCTCATTCCGCGCTCGTCGAACGCCTGGCGCAAGACCTCCACCGCCTCGGGCCAACGACCGAGCGGCACGAGCGTAGCCGCTTGCTCGATCCGCGCGTCGGAAGCGCTATCGAGATCGGCGGCGCGACCGAACAGCTCGACCGCCTCGCTCGAGAGCCCGCGGTCGCGCGCGAGCAGGGCGCGTACACGCAAGAGGGGCGCGTTCGGCGCCCGTAGCTCGCGCTCGGCGCCCGTAAGCAGCGACGCGGCGCGGTCGAGATCGCCTTGACGCCGCGCTTCGTCGGCCTCTTTGGCCACGCGCAAGGCCGTGCTGCCGGCCCCCGCGACGGCAGGCGTGTCGGTGGCGGCCAGGAAGATCCGCGAGGTCACGAAGAGAAAGACCAGCACCCCGTTGGCCATACCAAGGATCCTAGCTCTTTTCATGAGCCGCGCGCTATATCCATCTGCCACGTGGTCGCGCCCATGACCCACCAAAGACGAAAGCTAACCACCTCGGCCGACGCCCTCATCGGCGCGCTTCGGCACCTCGGCTTGACCGACCAGGTAAAGCGGATCTTGATCGGTCAGTGCTGGGAGCGCGCGGTCGGCACGGAGACCGCCAAGCGCGCGCAGCCCGACAGTTTTAGCCGCGGCGTCTTGCAAGTGAAGGCGAGCTCGGCGGCGTGGCAAAACGAGCTGACCTTCTTGAAAGAGCAGATCCGCGCGCGCCTTAACGAAGAGCTCGGCGCGAACACCGTGCGCGGCATCCGCGTCATCGCCGGCGCCATACGGCGCCACGAGCGCAAGCCCGCGAGAAAACCCGTCGTCGTAAAGCCGACCCCCGAGCACGAGGCTTTCGCCGCCGCGTGCTGCGCCACCATCGCGGACCCCGAGGTGCGCGCGCAAGTCGAGCGCCTGATCTACCTGCACCTGCGAGAACGCTAGCGCTCGAGCAGCTCACGGACCTCGGGCGCAAAGCCCGGACCATCCTCTTCATGGATCAACAAGGGCGGCTCCTCGAAGATCCGCGTCGCGCCCGATCCGCGCTCTTCATACCGAGCCTCGAGCAGCCAGTGCGTCACCTGCGCGCGCGACCGCGGCCGCACCTCGCGCCGACGCAAGCTGACAGCGTGTCTGGCGCGCAAGAGCCCCGTAAGCTCCGCGCACCGGCGCGCAGGTACGATGGCCGCCACGGTGCCAGAGGTCAAAGCACCGAGCGCGCAGGCGACGAAGTCTTCGAGCGTGCCGTGCCGCTCGTGCCGGGCGGCGTCGCGTCCGGGATCAGGCGAGCCCCTCCCTTCGGTCGCGCGAAAATACGGGGGGTTGAAGACGACCGCGTCGGCGCGCAGAGGATCGAGCGCGCGCAGATCCACGGCGCGCACCTCGAGCCGATCGGCGAAACCATTGTCGCGTGCGTTGGCGAGCGCGAGCGCCGCGAGCTCTGGCTGCACCTCCACCGCCGTCACGTGCGTGGCCTTTCCGCTCGCGAGCAGCAAGAGCCCCACCACCCCGACCCCCGCGCCGAGATCGAGCACGCGCTCGGCGGGAGAAGCGAAGCCCGCGAGGAGCACGGCGTCGAGGTTGAAGCGATAGCCCTCGCCGCGACCGGGCTGCGCCAAGACGAGCTTGCCGCGCCAGAGCGCATCGCGGGTCACCGTCATACGCCGCGCGCGATCTCGGGCAAATAACCGATGACCGCAGCCAGCGCCGCGCGGGAGATAGCGCCCTCGCGATAGATGACGACCTGGCCGTCACAAAGACCGACGACGCTCGAAGGCAGCTTCTCCCCGCAGACCCCGGCGTCGAGCACCAGATCCGTAGCGCGCAGCAAGAGCGGCGCGATCTCGCGCGCGTCACGCGCCGCGGCGCCCCCCGAGAGGTTCGCGCTCGTGGCCGTTATCACCCCGACCTCGCGCGCGAGCGCGCGGGCCAGAGGATGACTCGAGACGCGGATGCCGATCGTCCCGTCCCGCGCGCACAACGCCTGTGGGAGCTCCTTGCGCGGCGCGAGCGCCAGGGTCAAAGGCCCGGGCCAAAACGCCTCGGCGAGCTTACCGAGCAGCGGCGGCACGTGCGCGAACGCCTCCACCTGCTCGCGCTCGCCCGCAATCAGCGGGATGGTCTTGATAGCCTCGCGGTGCTTCGCGCGCACGAGCGACTCTACAGCCCGCGCGCTCGTCGCGATGGCGGCGAGACCATAGAGCGTCTCGGTCGGCGCCACCACCAACCCGTCCGCGCGCAAGGTGCTCGCGGCCTCGGCGATCGCCTCTTCATCACTCGCGCGCCGCGCCCATGGCGGCCGACCCTCGCTCGTCACCCGCTCACCGACGAGGCGCCATGCTGGTCGTAACGAGGTCACCGCGTCACACCGCGTGCTCGAAGAGCACCACGCGTGCCGTTCGCCAGAGGATCTTGAGGTCGCGCAAGAGAGACCAGTTCTCGAGGTAGTCGATGTCGAGCTTGACCATCTCCTCGAACGACAGGCGGCTTCGCCCCGAGACCTGCCACAGCCCCGTGAGCCCCGGCGGCGCCTCGAGGCGACGCCTATGCCACTCGCGATAGACCTCCACCTCGTAGGGCAGCGCCGGCCGCGGCCCTACCAGGCTCATGTCGCCGCGCAGCACGTTCCACAGCTGCGGCAGCTCGTCGAGCGAGTACTTGCGGATGAACCGGCCGACGGTAAAGACGCGCGGGTCGTCGGTGATCTTGTAGGTCTTCGCGCGGACGGACTCGGTGTGAGCCGAGTTGTCGACGATCCACTTGCGCGTGTAGTCGCGGTGGATCGTGTCGTCGTTGCCGGCGCGCATGGAGCGAAACTTGAGGCAGGTGAAGGGCCGGCCGCGATAACCGACGCGCTGCTGTTTATAGAGGACGGGCCCCGGCGACGAGAGCTTGATGCCCACCAAGATCGCCAACATCAAGGGCGCCGCGAGCAGCAACACGACCGCCGCTATGAACACGTCGAACAGTCGCTTCGCGGCCCAGTTGAAGCTCGTGATGTTGGTGCCGCGCATCCCCACGAGCGGGATGCCGTCCACGAGCGCCACGCGCGCCCGCTCGAGCAAGAGCTCGGGGACGATGGGCACCATGTTCCAGCTCACCTGATAGCGCAGACACGACTCGATCGTCTCGAGGGCGACACCATCGGGGTTCTCGATCCGCATGCCGGTCGC
>CAYXQW010000280.1:4082-4386 GCA_964466695.1 uncultured Bdellovibrionales bacterium | reverse complement strand
TGTCGAGCCCGTAGACCGCGTCGAGGCCGTCGTTGTCGAGGTCGTCGAAGAACGGGTAGTGGACGACCTTCTTCTTGGAGTCGACGTACTCCTCGCGGCCGTGAGACAAGATCATGTCATAGACGCGCTGGAAGGCGTTGCGCGTTACCTTGGGGTCCTTGCGCACGACCTTCAGGTAGTCGTCGAAGGTGCCCTCCCAGTGCTGATCTTGGTACCTCTCGAGGTCTTGGTAGGAGGCGATCGTGGCTATGAGCTCCGACATGAAATCTCCTCGATCATCTGCGTCGTGCACCTCCCCGTTCAC
>CAYXQW010000280.1:0-4072 GCA_964466695.1 uncultured Bdellovibrionales bacterium | reverse complement strand
CTAGCATCACAATATGTATCGTGTGTAGGGGCGGGTTTGAAACCCGTCTTCTACGGGTCTTCGGATGACGGGAGCGAGAATGACAGCGAAGGGGGTTCCAAAGCGACCCGACGTTATGTCATGGTGGCACGCGTCGAATTTTACGGAGGGTATAATGCAGCGCTGCAAGACTCTTCTCTCGGTATTGGGCTTTCTGCTCCTCACCCCGACCTTTACACGCGCCGAGGCGCCGCCGTCGAAGCCCATCACCGCGGTCGTCGCCCTCGGCGACGCCGACAAGGAAGAGGTGCGGCGGTTCGCGGAGGCCCTGGTGGCCGCAAGCGCGCCGGTCATGTCACCCGAGAACATCTCGCGGAGGCTGCGCGCCGTGGCGCTCGACTGCGATCCCTCCACGGCGACCGGCGACTGCTATCGTCCCCCCGACGAGGTCGCGCTCGAGGCCAAGCTGCGCGAGGCGCAGGCGCTCGAGGGCTACTTCAAGACCGCGCAGGCCAACGCCTTGAGGATAGAGGTGCTGCAAACCTACCAGCAAACACCCATCCCGAGCGTCAAGCTGCACGAGCTCGCGGGCAACTCCTTGCTCGGTCGCGCGAGCGGCCAGTACGCCGAGGGCAAGGCCGACGAGGCGATGCAGCTCGCGCGCGAGTTCTCACGGCACTTCGGCTCGATCGCGATCGACCCCGGGCTCTACTCCCCCCCCTTGCAGCGGATCTTTGCCAAGGCCAAGCAAGCGGCGATTCGCGAGGCCAACCTCGAGATCAAGGTGCGCACCACCATGGCCGGCGAGCTCTGGGCCGACGGCAACGACCTCGGCCGCATCGACGGCGAAGCGAGCGTACGGCTCGCCCCCGGGACCTATCGATTGTGGGTGCGCCTCGATACGCGCCGCGCCTCCTTCCCCGTCGAGATCAACGTGAGCAAGGCGACGCTGCCGCTGACCGTCGAGCTCGACCCCGCGCTCGACGAGCGCGTGCAATGCCAAGATCCGATCCGCCTCACCTGCGAGAACAGCGCGTGCGAGCCCCTCGCCGGGCGCCTGCGCCAGAGGCTCGGGGTGCCGCGCCTCATCGGCTTTAACCCCGGCCCCTCTAAAGCTCCCCAGGCCTTGCTCATAGAGAGCGACGGCGCGGCGCGCTGGTTGTCGCTCGCCGAGCTCGGGCCAGCCCTCGGGGCAGAAAAGCTCCACATCGCTGCGCCCGTCGAGGCCACCGCGGCCCCGCAGGCCAGCGTGCTCCCCTCCTGGATGCGCCGCGAATGGCTCGCGATCGCCAGCGCCTCCGCGGGTGTCGTTGCTTTGGGCACGGCGATCGTGCTCGGGGCGCGCTCGCGCTCACAGCTCGATCAAGCCAAAGACACGGGGCTCCCCCAAACAGAGAACGACGAGCTCAACAGCAAGGGGCACACCAACGCGATCTTGGCCAACGTGTTGTTCGGGGTCGCTGCCCTCGGCGTCGGCGGCGGCGCCGTGCTCTACTTCTACGCGGATTTCTAAACAATCTCGTTGGGCGCCGCAAAACCGTTCGCGACCTTCGCATAGACGCGCTCGTAGAGCGGGACCTGCTCTGCGACCTCGAAGCTGGGCTCGGCACGCGGTCGCGGCTTTTCGTCGAGCTGCGAGAGGATCGCCCCGGCGAAGCTCTCGACGCGCGGCGCGACCAGAGCAACCGCCCCTTGGTGGCTCGCGCACAAGCCCCGCGCGCCCTCGCCGCACGCCACCACCGAGAGCCCGAATGCGAGGTAGGTCATCACCTTGACCGGGACCCCGCTCCAGAGCGTGCGCGGGCACACCCCGACGCGCGCGCGCCCGAGCAGCGCCGCAAGCTCGGCGCGCGTGCGGTATCGATGCACGGAGGCGAGGTCTGCGGCGCCGTGCGCCAAGAGGTCGGCGCGAAACACCTCGGGGTCGTGGCAGGTGGCGATGAGCAAACGCACACGCGGCCGCGCCCGCTGCACGAGCCGCATCGCCGCGTAGAGCAAGGGCAAGTTTTGATAACTGTCGGGGTTACCCGCGTATATCACCCAATCATCCTCACGCGGCGCGACGCGCGGCGGTACGAGCTCGCGGGTGTCGATGCCGAGCGGGATCGTGTGGAGCCGCGAGCGCGACACCCCGCACTCCCTATAGTAACTAAAGTGGTTATCATCGGGCACGATCACGGCGTCGGCGAAGCGTACGGGGAGGCGGTCTAGGAGGCGGCCGGCGAGGCGGGCGCCGAGGCGGGCGGGGAGGGTCTCGAAGTAGCAAGGGAGCTCGGGCTGCATGGCGTTGTGGGCGTGGTAGACGAGCGGGAGGCCGGTAGTGTGCTTGAGCAGGAGGCCGAGGAGGAGGCCCTCGATGTTGTGCGCGTGTAAGAGCGGGTGTCGCGGTGCCAGACGCCGCGCGAGGGTGAAGAGCTCGGCGTCGAGCGGGAGCTTTCGCCAGCGCGGGCCGCTCCTTTGGCTCGCGAGGCTTAGGGTGGTGCGGTGCACGGTGAAGGGCAGCGCGGGGTCTAGGTCGCCGTCGGCGTAGGTCACAAGCTCGACGTGGTGTCCGGCCTTGGTGAGCGCCGTGGCGAGGTGTCGGATCACGACCTGGGTACCCTGGCCCGTGGGGAAGGGGCAGGCGGCGAGCATCAAGACGGACGCGGGTGACTTTGCGCGGCTCATCGGCTCGCGGCCGTGGCGGCGAACACCGCCGCGATCTTGCAGGCGCGATAGGCGATAGGCTCGCCGAAGATCGCGGGCAGGACCTCGGCGAGCTTCAGCGACGCCTCGCGCCCGAGGGCGAGGGTGAGCTCGAGCCCGGCCTCGCAAACCTCCAGGTGGCGCACGGTCGCGCGCGCGTCTATGCGGCGCGGCACGCCCTTGCGCATGACCTCGAGCAGGTGCTCGGTCTTGGCGAGGAAGCTCTCGACGAGCGCGCGGCGGTCGGCGTCTGGCACCGCACAAGCGACGCGGTAGCGCATCGCCTCGATGACGGCGCCGAGGGGCGGGTCGAGGTCTGAGAGGGTGGCGGCCTCGAGCACGCGCAAGCCCTCGGGCAGGTAGTCGTTGAGGCGCGTGCGCCAATTCTCCGCGGGGAGATCCGCGTAGCAGAGGGCCTCGAAGTACTCGGCCTCGCTCTCGATCCCGGTCGGGCACGCCGGCGAGAAGCTCACGCGCGGGCGCGGCGTGTAGCCCTGACTAAATAGCACGGGCAGGCGGGCGTGGCGGATACCGCGTAAGATCTTATCCGTCGTCTCGAGCTGCGACAGATGCACCGCCGCCCCCATCTTCTCGTAGCGACAACGCACCCGCGCGCGCCGCTCGGGAGACGCCATGGGCGCTACGGGTAGCTTCGCCCACGCCTCGCGCGGACGGGCAAGGGCAATGACGGGCACGGCTTTGATCTCCGGGTCGCCTAGCCCACAGGCCCCGCAGGCATGACAGCCGCCGAACAACGCGCAGTCCTCGCTCAGCTCCTCCGCATGCGCCCGCGCCCGCTCGCGCCGCAGGAACGATTTTTGTACCCCAGCGTCGAGATGATCCCAGGGCAGCCCCTCCTCCTCCCGCCGCACACCGAGGTAATCCTCCGGCGAGAGCCCGTGCGCTGCGAGCGCCCGCACAAAGGCCGCGCGCCAGCGCTCGACCTCGAAGTGCTCGGTCCAGGCGTCGAGCCGCCCCCCCGCGCGCGCCACCTCCTCGAGCGCCGGCGCCAAACGCCGATCACCACGCGCCAAGACCCCCTCGACGAAAGACTGCCCCGCGTCGTGATACCGAAGCGCGATCGCGGTCCCACGCAAGAGCTCCCGCAGCCGCCGCTGCTTCTGCGAGGTCTCCTTCTCCGAGAGCTGCGCCTCCCACTGGAACGGCGTATGCGGCTTCGGCACGAACGTGGAGATCGCCACCGTCACCTGCACCGAGCGCCTTGTCCTCCTTGCCAACGCCCGCACCCGGCGCGCCAGCGCCGCGATCTCATCCACGTCCTCGTCGGTCTCGGTAGGCAAACCGATCATGAAATAGAGCTTGAGGCTCTGCGCCCCGGCCATCACCGCCGCCTCTACCGCGGCCAAGAGGTCCGCTTCGGTGTTGGTCTTGTTAATCACCCGCCGCA
>CAYXQW010000279.1:0-4400 GCA_964466695.1 uncultured Bdellovibrionales bacterium | reverse complement strand
CACGAGGGCCAAGCGGCGCGTCGAGCTCTCGGCGGCTTCGTTGCGCTCGTTGTTCGGCACGGCGCAGGTTACGGAGCTGTCGCGCTTTGTCGCCGAGCTCCCGAGGGAGCTGCTGGCGCTGCACGGGCAAAAGCGCGAGGAGGAGTCCTCACCGCGTCCCCGAGCCTACTACGACGAGCCCGCGCCCACGCGAGATGAAGACGATCGCGAAGAATCGGGCGACGGTTACGACGAAGGCACAAACGTCTACCACGCATCTTTCGGCGAAGGTCGCGTCGTGGGCACCGACGGCCGCGGCGCCGCGCAGAAGCTCACCATCGACTTCGCGTCGGTCGGTCGTAAGATAGTGGTGGCGCGCTTCGTCGAGCGGTGCTCGCCATGAGAGGAGCCGTCATGCGTCTGTTCGCCACGACCTCGTTCTGCCTCGTGCTCATAAGCTGCGGGCCCAAGCTCAAACCCCCACGCTACATAGACAGCCCGGCTTTTCACGCCGTCTCGGGCAGCGTCTACGGCATCCTCGACCGCGACATAGACGGCGACGGCCAAAGCGACGCCACCGTCGTCGTGCGCGCCGAGCAAGGCTACGTCGTCGAGGTGCTAAGGCAAGAGGGCAAGAAGGAAGCTCCAGCGTGGAAGCCTCTTTGTCGCAGCGAGACCCTCCTTGGCAACGACCTCGACGCCATGCGCTGGCTCGACGCCAAGGACGAGCCCTTGCTCTACGTCGTGGTGCTCGACGAAGACCCCGAGGAGCTCCGGCAGAGCGTGGCGGTGATCGACGCGACCGACTGCTCGAGCGCCCTCTATGAAAAGCTGAGCGTGCGGCGCAAGGAGCGCGACGCCATCATCACACCCGAGAGCTTTCGCCAGGGAGCCATGCTCTCGAAGGACGCGGGCACGCTCACCATCATCGACGAGCCGCGCTACCTGAGGCTCGGCGGCGCCGCGGGCGATGTCGAGATCCTCTCCTCGGTGCGCCAACGCGACTTCGTCTTCGCTGACGGCGAGACCGAGCTCACCGAGCAACCGCGCGGTCTGCTCACGCCCGTCTCCCTCGCCATCGAGGGGCCGAGCGGCATCGAGGTCCTCTACGACGGCGATGACGGGACGCACGTGGCGATCGCGGCCGGCGCCTCGTTGGTGCTCGGCATGAGGAGCGAGCGGCCCTGGATCTTGCTCGAGCTGCACCATGGTTGCGACGAAGACCCGGCGGCGCCGCTCTCCGTGATGCACGAAGGCGAGGTCTTCACGCTCGGCCAAAAGCCCGGCGCAGGTTCGTTCGTGCTCGCCTACGGGCGCAAGAACAAGCACGCCGGCATCGAGCATGACCTGCTCGCGCTGCGAACGAAGACAGCGCTGCTCGAGCTCACGATCCAAGGCGACACTAAAACCCGATGTCTCCGCGAGGTGAGAGCTTACGGCTTCATCACCGACACCGCCTTCCCCGAAGGCGACGAGCACGCCCTGTGATCGCGGCGCCAAGGGACCATAGCGAAACATGAGCGCCGAGCGCACCGAGCGCCTGCTCAACCTGCTCACGCTGCTGCTCAACACGAGACGCCCCTTGGCGC
Organism: uncultured Bdellovibrionales bacterium; assembly: GCA_964466695.1. Lineage (GTDB taxonomy): Bacteria > Myxococcota > XYA12-FULL-58-9 > XYA12-FULL-58-9 > JAFGEK01 > CAYXQW01. The sequence continues at coordinate 2,832 of CAYXQW010000279.1, read as the reverse complement.
TCGACGCCCTCCGTGAGCTCGAAGAGTTTCACGCCTACGGCGAGCGCGGCTCGAAGAGCGGCGAGCGAGCCTTCGATCGAGACAAGGCCGCGCTCTTGGAGCTCGGCGTCCCGCTGCGTTACGTGGCGCCCACAGACGACGAGCTCGGCGGCTACATGATCGACCGCGACCGTTACTACCTACCGCCGCTCGAGCTCGACCAAAGCGAGCTCGCGCTCATGTCCATGGCCGGCGCCGCCGCCGCCGCCATCCCCGGCTTCGCGCGCCGCGAGGCCCTCGTGCGCGCCCTGGCCAAGCTCGGCTTCGATGTCGACGAGGCCGCGGGCCCATCTAGGACGTTAGTTCATATCCCTTTCGCAGAAGGCGTAGACGAGGCGCTCGCCGCTTCCCACCTCGAGCTCTTGCGCGACGCGGTCGCGGCACGCGCCAGGGTGTCAATCGCCTACACCGACGCCAAGGGCGCACAGACGCAGCGCGTGGTAGACCCTTATGGCCTCTACTATCGACGCGGCGCGTGGTACCTTGCGGGCTACTGCCACAAGCGCCGCGCGCGCCGCACGTTCCACATAGCGCGCCTCACGCGCGTCGAGCCGCGCGGCGAGGCGGCGGCTTTCTCTGTCCCCGCGGACTTCGACCTCGCGGCGCAGGCGCGCCTCGAGCCTTGGGAATTCCCGAGCCATCCGCCCATCACCGTCGTCATCCGTGTCGCGCCGAGGCTCATGCCCGCGCTCGGCGAGCTGTTCGGCGGCAAGGCCTTCGTCACTCCCGATGGAGCTGGGGCGATCGTAAAGCTCGAGGTGACGCACCGCGAGGCCATCGTGAGCACGGTGCTCCCCTACGGGGCCGCGGCCGTCGTGCTCGCGCCGCGCGATCTGCGCGCCGAGCTCGGTCTCGTCTACCAGAAACTCGCTCACCGTTACGCCGGCGCACAGGCGCCGCCATGACCACGCCACGCGATCGACTCGCGCGCTTGTTGTTCATCGTGCCCTACGTCGCGAGCCGCGGCGGCGTACCCATGAGCGAGCTCGCGCAAAAGCTAGAGGTGACCGTAAAGCAAATCGCGGCCGATCTCGAGCTGTTGTGCATGATCGGCCGGCCGCCGCTCACCCCGGATAACCTCGTGGACATCTACGTCGAAGACGACGTGGTCTATGTCGAGCTCGATCAACGCCTCTCGCGCCCGCCCTCCTTCACGCACGAAGAGGCGAGCGCTCTCGTGCTCGGCGCCAAGCTGCTCGATACGCACGGCGAAGCCAAAGAGCGCGTCACGCGCGTCTGTCAAAAAATCCTCGCCAAGCTCGACCCCGCCACGCGCGCGCTGGTGCAAAACGCGGCCGCGCGCATAACCATAGATGCGAGCGACGCGACCGCACCGCGCGAGATCTTGCAAGAGGCCATGAGCCAGAGCCGCACCGTGAGCTTCGCGTACTACTCGGCGTCGAGCGATCACGCCAAGAGCTACACCGTCGAGCCTTTGGCGGAGCTTACGCACAGCGGCTTCTTCTATCTCGTGGCCCTCGACGTGGGCGCCGAGCACAAGGAGAAGCTGTTTCGTCTCGACCGCATGGCCGAGGTGCACCTCGGCGAGACGCGCTTTGTCCCCCCCGACCGGCTCGACCTCGAAAAATACCGCACGAGCACGCTCGCCCCACGCGAGGGAGCCCTGACCGCCAAGGTGCGCTTCACGGCCGCGGTCGCGCCGCGCGCCATCGAGCAATTCCCAAAAGCCGATCGTGAAGAGCGAGGAGACGGCTCGGTCGTAGTGCGCGTGACCACGTCATCGCCCGCCTACCTCGCGCGCTGGGTGCTCCCCTACGGCCTGGACGCCGAGGTCATGCGCCCCAACGAGGCGCGCGCGGCGCTCGCCTCGTTGTGCGCCGAGGCCGCCGCGGCCTACGACGAAGACCTGTGACAATCCCAACCCAAGGAGAAGAAAACCCATGGCAAGAAGAGCCGCCGTACACGACATGATAACCTCGAAGCGCGCCCCCAAGCCCGTCGGGCCCTACACGCACGCGGTGCGCGTAAAACAAGCCGGAGCCATGCTCTTCGTCTCGGGTCAGCTCCCGATCGAGCTCCCCTCGGGCGAGCTCTGCCAGGGGCCAATGAAACGCCAGGCCGATCTCGCCTTGACCCACATGCGCAACATCGTGGCCGACGGCGGCTTCACCATGGACGAGATCGTCAAGGTCACTATCTACCTCACCGATCTCAAGCACTTCGACGTGGTCAACGACCTCTATGCCAAGATGTTCATCGGCCAGACCCTACCCGCGCGCGCCGTGGTGCAGGTCGCCGCGCTCCCCAAAGGCGCGGGCATCGAGGTCGAGTGCATCGCGGTCAAGCAGAGTACACAGCCCTCCGCCGATGACCTGCTCGACTTCGCCGACGGCTAGTGCCACTTAATCTTTGAGCGCGCCTTCCGCGAAGCCCACCATGATCTGGCGGTGGAAGAAGACATAGAACAGCACGGTCGGGAAGACACCGACCACCAACGCGGCGAACTGTAAGCCATAGTTCGAGACGCGCGTCCCCGCGAAGGCGTTGATACCCACCGGCAAGCTGTACAAGCTGTCCGAGCTCACGAGCATGAACGCGAAGAGGAACTCGTTCCAGCAGCCGAGGAAGGTGAAGATCGCGATGGTCGTCACCACGGGGCGGCTCAGAGGCAGCACCAGGCGACGAAACACCGTGAAGTAATTGGCGCCGTCGATAATAGCCGCCTCAATCAATGAATCGGGGATGCCCTTGATGAAGGTCGTGGCCAGATAGATCCCCATCGGCAAGCCGAAGGCGATGTAGGGCAGGATGATGCCCATGCGCGTGTCGTAG
>CAYXQW010000278.1:3068-4415 GCA_964466695.1 uncultured Bdellovibrionales bacterium | reverse complement strand
ATTCGACTTCTTCGACGGCTCGACGATGGCGCCGGTTACGGCCTCGTCGCTCTTGCGAAACGACTGCGTGACGTAGACTTTTACGCCCGCGGTGCCGGCGTACTCGTCGATGCGCTCGAGCGGGGAGAGGCCTGGCGCGCGTTGTGACCAGCCGCGCCGTTTGCTATCGCTCGGGATATGGAGCCACAATCCGAGCCTCTGCATCTCTTTGTCTTTGAGTTGCTCAACCAACGCGTGTCCTCCGACGATAGTCACGTGGGGTTCTTGCCCCGGGCGCTCGCGACCTGCCGCGCTAAGCTCCTGACCGAGCTACGTGATGACAACACCGCGTTTTTGCATCTGCTCGTGGCCTGGTCGCGTTTTCATGACGCGCAGCTCGAGCCGGCCAGCACCGAGCTCTACACGCTCGTGCGCATACTGCCGCAAGTGCAGAACGCCAAAACCAAAGAGGAGCTGCTCGCGCGCGCACATGCGGCCGCCCGTCTTTCAGGTCGCGATGCGTTGTCGCGTCTGGCGTGTGGATTGGTTACGCCGATCTCTGGTGTCCCAACAAGGCGAAGGAGCAGAGACACATAGGAAAAACTAGCGCTCTCCAGACGCCGCCGGAGTCGCTAGTGCTCCACATCTGCTGACCTTGTAGGTAACAATCGCCTCGCCGCTGGCTTGAAGATCGACCGAGGTCTCGACGAAGCCACGCCCCCCGTACCTACAAGAATATTTTGAGCGAAGCTATAAACCCCTGGTTGTCGGCGCGCGACAACGACCGCCGGTAGGCTACTTCCAGAGCCCCACCAGGGGTCAAGTAGCCGATCCCCGCGCTCGCCAGGTGCTCGTAGGGGCGGCTGCCGTCCGCCTCGAGATAACGCCGCGCGCTATAGCCGAGCCGCAAGGGGAAGCTGTTCGCGGCGAGGTACTCGAGGCCGCCATGGTAGGTCTCGTCGTGCTCCTCTTCGAAGAGCATGGTCATGTCGGCGGTAACGATGAGGCCGGCTAGATTGGCGCCAAGCCCGAAGCCGAGCCGCGCCGCATCTAGCACCGGAGAGTCGTCGGCCGTGAAGTTGGTGTAGGCGACCCCGACGTTCAGGCTCTCGCCGAGCCGGGCGATCACCCCGACGTCGCCCGCGAACAGGCGCTCGCCCAAAAGCTCGTCCCCCTCGCCTTCCGCCTCGGCGCGCACGTGCCGCAAGGTCGCTCCCAGCATGAGCACGTCGCTTATCGGATAGGCTGCGCCGAGGAGGAAGTGGTGCTCGCGCTCCTCGCCGTCACGCACATGGACGTAGCCGAAGCCGCCGGCGACCGGGCCGGACTTCGAGTCCACCGCCGAGACACCGAGCCGCGTGCGCTCAT
>CAYXQW010000278.1:0-3058 GCA_964466695.1 uncultured Bdellovibrionales bacterium | reverse complement strand
AAAGCGCTTCGTGATCGCCATCCCCGCGGGGTTTACAAAGAGCGTGTCGTTGCTCGTGCCGAGCGCGCGGTGCGCGCCCCCCATGGCGTAGGAACGATCCCCGACGCGAGCTTCGTCGAGCTCGGCGCGGGCCTCGGCCGACGCGAGCGAAAGAGCGAGGACGAGCGCAATTCGGGGCCATCTCATGGGGACATCGCTACCATCGCCGCGCCGCGCGCGCCAACAACCCGCGAGAATTGTCGGACCCGTGTGGCAAAAGAAAAGCAGACATGACACCGAAACATCTGTTCAGCCAAGACTCCATGCGCTAGAAGACGCTACGAGATTGGCGGCACCTCAAAATTACGGAGTGAAACCCCCATGGCACAAGCGAACAACGGCAACAACAGCAGCTCATTCGACCGCGAGAAGGCCATCGAGCTCGCTATAGGCTCGATCGAGAAGCAGTTCGGCAAGGGCGCGATCATGCGCCTCGGCGAGGGTGAGGCGGTCGCCAACGACGTCGCCACCATCCCCACCGGGTCGCTCGGGGTCGACATGGCGCTCGGCATCGGCGGCCTGCCGCGCGGGCGCATCATCGAGATCTACGGCCCGGAGTCGAGCGGCAAGACCACCCTCGCGCTCCACGTCATCGCCGAGGCCCAGAAGAAGGGCGGGGTCGCCGGCTACATCGACGCCGAGCACGCGCTCGATGTTTCGTACTCACGCAAGCTCGGCGTACGCACCGACGACATGCTCATATCGCAGCCCGACACGGGTGAGCAGGCGCTCGAGATCGCGGAGATGCTCGTGCGCTCGAACGCGATCGACGTGCTCGTGATCGACTCGGTGGCTGCCCTGGTACCCCGCGCCGAGATCGAGGGGGAGATGGGCGATCAGCACATGGGCCTCCAGGCCCGCTTGATGTCCCAGGCCTTGCGCAAGCTCACGGGGGTGATCTCCAAGAGCCGCACGTGCGTCATCTTCATCAACCAGATCCGCATGAAGATCGGCGTCATGTTCGGCAACCCCGAAACCACCACCGGCGGCAACGCCCTCAAGTTCTATTCGTCCGTCCGGCTCGATATCCGCCGTATCGGCGCCATCAAGAAGGGCGACGAAGTCATTGGCAACGAAACGCGTGTGAAAGTGGTGAAGAACAAGGTGGCGCCCCCCTTCAAGCAGGCTGAGTTCGACATCATGTACGGGGCCGGTATCTCGCGCGAAGGCGAAATCATCGATCTCGGCGTTCAGGCCGGCATTGTCGACAAGGCGGGGGCCTGGTTCAGCTATAGCGGCACGCGCATTGGCCAAGGTAAGGACAACGTCCGCGAATACCTGAAAGAACACCCCGAAATGGCGCTCGAAATCGAGAACAAGGTTCGCGAAAAGTTGGGCGTCGCCCTGCAGCAGCGGGCGGTGGCCAACAGCACGGCTGAACAGGGTGCCGCCGATTCCGAAGCGTGAGCGCTGAAAGCACCGGCACACGCAAGGCACGCGCCGGGCTTTCCCTGAAAGCCCGTGCCATCGGCCTGCTTTCTCGGCGCGAGCACTCCCGCAGCGAACTCCGGCGCAAACTCGCGCCACATTGCGACGACCCCGATCAGGTCGAGAAGCTGCTCGACGAACTGGAACGCGGCAATTGGCTGTCGCAAGAACGGTTCGCCGAGAGCCTGGTGCACCGCCGGGCGGCGCGCCACGGCACTCGTCGCATCCTGCAAGAACTCCGTCAGCACGATCTCCCGGAAGAAACGCTTACTGAGCTGGCTCAGGGTCTGCATGCCACGGAATACCCGCGCGCACTCGAAGTCTGGCGCAAGCGTTTCGGTAGCCCACCGGCCGACGCCCGCGAGTACGCCCGGCAGTTTCGCTATATGGCCAACCGGGGTTTTGCCCCGGACTGCCTGCGCCGCATATTGGCGGACAACGGGGCAGACGTCTCCGACGATGATCTTCCATCCTTCGACGAACCCGACACCTGATTCTTCCCGCGTACCGGTGCCCCCGGAAATCCTGACACGCCATCCCGGCGCTCAAGCCTTCACGCCTGCGCTATACTTAGACGGTTTTTTTCCGATCAAATCATTCTCACCCATGCCTTTGCCCGCACCGGAAATCGAACGCGAACCGCTGCATACGCGTACCGTACGTGTGGATGCATACGCCCGCGCCGATGGACAGTGGGATCTCGAAGCAGAACTCATTGACGTCAAGCATTACGACTTTCCCTTAAGAAAGATCGAGGACGGCCTGCATCGTGCCGGCACGCCCGTGCACCATATGTTGTTGCGGGTCACCTTCGATGAAAGCTTCACTATCACCAACGCGCAGGCTTCGTACGAAGCTGCACCATATGGCGAGCATTGCTCCGCCATCGAGCCGGAGTACCGGGCGCTGGTGGGCATGAACCTGCTTAAGGGTTTCCGCGACACGGTGAGAAGGCGGTTTGGCCGGACCGAAGGTTGTACGCACATGACCGAACTGTCGTACGTGCTGCCCACCGTGGCCGTACAGGCTTTGTCCGGCAGGCGGCGCGAGCAGCAGGAAACGGGAGCGGACGAAAAGCGTCCGTTCCAGCTGGATGGGTGTCACGCCCTGCGGGTGGATGGCGCAGTGGCGAAAGAGTTTTATCCAAAGTGGTATGTCATGCCAGTGGCCGAGGTCTAGGCCCGCCGTGGCGGCATGCGGCATGCGGCCGAAGGCGGCGGCACAACGTTAAGTTCATTTCTACGTCTGACAGGTAATCAATGAAAATTCACGAGTATCAAGGCAAGGAACTGCTGAAGAAATTTGGCGTGACTGTGCCCCGCGGAATCCCCGCCTTTTCCGTCGACGAAGCCGTGGCAGCGGCCGAGAAACTGGGTGGACCGGTCTGGGTCGTCAAGGCTCAGATCCATGCTGGTGGTCGTGGGAAGGGCGGCGGCGTCAAGCTGGCTCGCTCCATCGATGAAGTCCGTCAGCTGGCTTCCGAGATCCTCGGCATGCAACTCGTGACGCACCAGACCGGCCCGGAAGGCCAGAAGGTCCGCCGCCTCTACATCGAGGAAGGCGCCGACATCCAAAAGGAATACTACGTATC
>CAYXQW010000277.1:0-4429 GCA_964466695.1 uncultured Bdellovibrionales bacterium | reverse complement strand
TCATGAGGCGAAAGCGGGGATCCATCGCGACTTCTCGTGGGTTGTTGTGAACCTGGATCCCCGCCTTCGCGGGGATGACGACCATCCTCGACAAGGTCGCGACCTTCCTCGACATGGTCGTGACCTTCCTCGACAAGGTCGGGACCTTCCTCGACATGGTCGTGACCTTCCTCGACATGGTCGTGACCTTCCTCGACAAGGTCGCGACCATCCTCGAGAAGGTCCTTACCTTATAGAGGATGCTGCGTGTGCTGGAGAATTAGGTCGCTTTGGTCTTCGGCGGGGTGCGCTTGGCAAACGAGCGCTTGTATTTGTTGAGGCCCTTGGAAAGCACCGCGTCTTTCTTGGCGTAGGTGCGGGCGTAGGAGAGCGCGGCGAAGAACTCGGTCCACAACGCCGTGCCGGCGTTGACGTATTCATCTTTCGCGTTTTCGTACACGAGGCGCGCCTGCTCGAACTTCTGCCGAAGCGGCACGAACGTGGCTAGGCGCTGCTTGATGGCCGTAAGCTCCGTCTCCGAGTTGCCCGGGATCTTGCCCGACCACGTCTGAGAGCTATCGGTCATCAACGTCACGAAGTCGGTGATACTCTCTTCAAAGTTTTTCGGTGGATAGAAGCCGCGCTTGGCCATGTGATGTCTCCATTCCTTCGTTGTAATTAACGGAAAGCTTGAAGTTCGTAACAAGGTCGCGGGTTTGGTGTCAACGAGAAACCTCGCGGCGCTGGTGCTCACGCAACTCTTGGCCTCTGGCGGCCGATAATTCCCGCATGAGCGAGTGTAAAGGTGCCGTGTGTGCGGCACAGGGCAGGCACACGACCCCCATCAAAGACCGGGATCCGAGGCTCGTGGAGCTTGCAGACCAGCTCACGGCTCTCGCTGTGGCCTGGGAGCAAAAGGCTGGCACAGGTCCCGGCGGCGCGGCGGTCGAGACCTCGGGAGGCTCGGTGCTGCTTACGAGCGGCCAGGTCCGCCGCGTGGCGACGTACATCCTCGACCACGGTGCTGCCAATCTGCCGCCCGATCTCGTCGCCGTATGCGCGCGCCTTCGCGTCAATAACGCCGCCGAGCTCGAGTACCTGCTGCGGCCCGCCTGCGGCGAGCCGAAGTGCGAGCTCGAGCTTGCGGTGCTCGCGGCGCTCGTACGCGACCGCGCCCTGGCCTCGGATAAGCGGAAAGAACCGCCGCAACAGAGCGAGGCCAGTCGCTGCTATGCCCATCGGCTGACGGCTAAGCCGGCGAGCGGTGCCTGGCCATCCCCCCCGGCAGAGGATCTGCGCGCCGCGGTCTGCATGCAGCGAGAGTCGTCGGTGGCGGCGGCGACCCACCGCGCCGCCAGGCAGAGACGCGACACCCAGTCCGCAATCTACCGCCCGGTACCCGCCGCGCAGCAACCCGAGCTTCGACGGATGCTGGCGTGGTCGATCGCCGAGGCGCGTCGCGCCTTGACCGCTCCCAGAGAGCGCTCTTTTGAGGAGCAGCGAGAGGTGGCGGCGGTCCTCGCGATGCTCGATCGCATGGCGGCCGCGCTCCCCGATATGGCGTTGGCCTTGACGGACGAGACGAGCTTCCACGCCGCGATCGCGTACCTGCCGGTGGACGGGGTGCCGCGCAACATCTTCGTCTTCCCTCCGCACTTCGCGAGCAGGTTCTACGGCGACCCGCAGATGGTCGCGGGCTATGTGCTGCACGAGCTGTGTCACGCCGATGATTATCAGCGCTCAAATTTCAATGGGTCGGTGCTCACGAGCAAGATCGAGTCCAGCGCCGATTGGGTCCGGGGTGTCTACTGGCGCGAGCTTCGCGCGCAGGGTCCGATCGCGCATGAAGAGGGGCGGCGGCTCGTCGAGGCCATGAAGGACGGTCCAGACAGCCAGAGGTGGAGGGACCATCTCGATGAGCTCGAGCAGCGGGACTTCGAGCTTTTGGACATCCTCGAGAAGGCGGCGGAGATGAGCGAGCGGCTCCCTCCGGCGGAGCTCCACCGGCCATTTACGGACATACTCCTCCGCGATGATATAGGCGGCGCCTGCCTTGAGAAGGCCAGGTCGCTCGAGAGGGATCTCGAGTCGAACGCGGCGGTCGATCCGGCGACTTTGCGCGAGCGCTTCCGCTTCCTCGAGACGTACCTCTTGGGTGCGAACAAGATCTATGACGTGATGCGCGCAAGGCGGGGCGAGATGGTACCGACACGGGAGGGCGGCGAGGCCGGGCTAAGATGGCTCCCGCTCCACCGCGAGCTCCTCGCCATCCGTACGGCTATCTTGGAGAACCCGGCCTGGCTCGCCAAGTGCGGCGTGCGCCCACGGGGGTCGGTCGGCGCGCCGTGCCTCGACGCGGGCAAGGAGGCTTTGGCCGCGTGGGTCGCGCGCTACGGCTGCGAGTAGCGATCCCTTAGCCCTCGTCGTCGATTGCCTTTGACGCCCGCGACTCCTAAGATCCATCGTCATGAGCGACGGCGGCAGCGGCGAGAAGACCGAAGAGCCCACCCCAGAGAGGCTCCGCAAGCTCCGCCGCGATGGCAACGTCCCGAAGAGCCAGGACGTCACCATGGCCATGTCGTTCCTCGTGCTCTTCGTCTTGCTCGCGGTCACGCTCGGCCGGACGGGCAACGAGCTCAAGAGCCTCATGTTCATCTCGCATCAGGCGGCCATGTCGACCGAGGACATGTCGGTCATCGTCTCGCGCCTCATCTTCGCGGGGCTGCGCACCATGGCCTTCGTCTGCGCGCCCATCCTCGCCGCGGCCGTCGTCCTCGGCGTCAGCATGAACCTCGCGCAGGTGGGGTTCATGTTCACGACGAAGCCGATCACGCCGGACATCAACAAGATAAACCCGATCAACGGCTTCAAGAACCTCCTCAACGCCAAGAAGCTGGTGGAGCTCTTGAAGACCCTGGTCAAGTTCACCATCATCGTCTGGTTGTCGTGGGCGGCGCTGCGTGACGCCCTGCGCGATATCGCGCTCCTCGTGCGGGCCGATCTGCCGCTGGCGATGGGGGTGGTGTCGTCGGTCATCTGGGGGTTCACGATCAAGATCGCCGGCGCGTTCCTCTTCATCGCGGCGGTGGACTATCTCTATCAGCGCAAGCGCTATACCAAAGACAACATGATGTCGAAGTACGACGTCAAACAGGAGTACAAGCAGTCGGAAGGTGACCCTCACTACAAGGCCGAGCGGCGCCGCGTGCATCAGGAGATCTTGAGCTCGCAGGGCCAGGCAGCGGTCAAGAACGCGGATGTCATCGTGAGAAACCCCGAGCATATCGCGATCGCCCTCAAGTACGACAAGGAGAAGGGCTCGGCCCCACAGATCGTCGCCAAGGGCAGCCGCATGTGGGCCGAGAAGATCCTCGAGGCCGCCAAGCGCTACGGGGTGCCGGTCGTCAGGAACGTGCCGCTCGCGCACGCGCTCGACAAGCTCGAGATCGGCGACGAGATCCCCGAGGAGCTCTACGAGGCCGTGGCCGAGATCTTGAACTTCGTCTATGCCCTCGCGGAGGATCAGAAGCGCAAGACGGTCAACAAGCCCAAGCCGCCGCCGGGGCCGGGTAGGCGCGCTTGACCCTGATCTTGGGTCTCGGTATCTTTTCACCCTCGTCGCGACTGCTCGCCGCGACGTTCAAGGAGAACTCGTATGTTTATGAAGCGTGTTGGTGTGGGTGCGCTGATTTTGTTGTTGTCGGCCTGTGGGGTGCGCGACAAGGACCTGGCCGCGAAGGTAGACGGCGAAGGTATCACCAAGAAGGACTTCGAGGGCGAGGCGGAGCGCAACCTCGCGCGCTATAAGCGGCAGGGACGGGAGCTGCCTCCCGGGGTGGAGATGCGCATTCGCGAGAGCGTCTTGCGGCGCATGATCGACGACAAGATCTTCACGCTCGTGGCCAAGAAGGAGAAGCTCGCGGTCACGGACGAGGAGCTCGACAAACAGCTCGAAGAGCACAAGGCGCGCTTTCGCACCAAGGAGGCCTTCGAGGAGTATCTCAAGCGCTCGGGCAACACGGTCGAGAGCATCAAGGGCGATCTGCGACGCAACCTTATCCGTGACCGGGTGGTCGAGAAGCTCACGGGTGAGGTCGAGGTGACGGACGCGGAGGTGCAGAAGTACTACGAGGAGCACGCCTCGCGTTATGTCGAGCGCGCGGAGGTCCGCGCCGCGCGGGTGCTCGTGCGCCTGGCCCCGGGTGCGACCGACGCGCAGAAGAAGGCCGCGCAAAAGGAGGCCAAGGCGATCTTGGCCAAGCTCAAAAAGCCCGACGCCGACTTCGCGGCGATCGCTCGCGAGGCGTCGAAGGGTCCCGAGGCGGCCAACGGAGGCGAGCTCGGTTGGCTCGCGCGCGGACGGATGGGTCCCGAGCTCGACCAGCTCCTCTTCGGTCCGCCGCCCGTAGCTCCGAACGCTCCTCCCGCCGCGGGCGCGCCGCAAGCCGAG
>CAYXQW010000276.1:0-4454 GCA_964466695.1 uncultured Bdellovibrionales bacterium | reverse complement strand
TTACAATCCTTGCGGAAGATATTTATGATCAGATGGAGGAACAAAAGAAAGTAGCAAAAAAGAAGCTGAAGAAATCAAAGAGGAAATAATTTTTTTCCAAATGATGTTTACAATTGTACAATGATGTTATACAATATATATAACATCAAAATTTAGAAGGAGGTTGATATGAAGAAAGTTGTTTTAGCATTGGTGAGTGTTTTTCTTTTGATTGTATCGGGTTTTGCACAGGCAGATACTTTTCAGGCAGGAAATACATTCTCCTACATTTACGCTGTTGTAAATGGAGTAAATTCTACGGAAGGAGGTGGTTCACTGGATGTTTCTTATCTGAACGGAGAGAAGTTGGGCTATGTTTATTGTCTTGATATGTTTACAGCGGTAAATGTTCCATATACATATGATAATACTGTTGTAACCAATAACGGTACAATTTATGGTCAGCCTGTCAACAATGCAGATGATGTTGCGTGGTTGTTGCAGAATTACGGTACCAACGGTCAAGATGACAGTGCTATAGCTTTACAAGCGGCAATCTGGAAAGTTGTGGGTGAAGGAATCTATACATTTGACATCAATCGATTAGCTTCATCAGCAAATCAGATTAGTTTGTATGATTCTTATCTTACTGCCCTTGTAGGACAGAGCGGTAATGTTGGTCAGTTCTATTGGATTACACCTGGTAAGTATGATTCCAATGGAAGCTTGATTCAGTACCAGGGTTTGGTAGCTCCTTCTCCTGTTCCAGGTCCTCCTGCTATTCTTTGTTTAGCATCTGGACTCATTGGTCTGTGGACAGTTCGGAGACGATCTGAAAAGTTCTTCCCCAAACAGGTAGAATGATTCTGTAACAGATTCCGAAAAAGAGATGAAAGGAGAAATTCTTTCATCTTTTTTTTATAAAAAATGGAGGTAAAATTGTGGAAGAAAATATATATGAAAAAATAGGTTCTGAAATAGGTAAATTGGTACAAGAGAAAAATGAAGCATATGGAGATAGTTTTGCACAGTCTGATAAAATACTCAAAGTATTATTTCCAAATGGTGTAAAACCTGAACAATATCGAGACCTTCTAGCGATTACCCGTGTTATTGACAAACTCTTTCGTTTATGTTATAATAAAGACTATAATAATGAATCTCCATGGCGGGATGTTTGTGGATATGCGATTCTTGGTATCTATAATTCTGATGTAGATAAGGAAAAAGTATAAAATAAATGAAAATTGATTTCCAATCTGTAAGTTTTCGTAATTTTCTTTCTTATGGAAACAAGACTCAATTTATAGAATTCAAACCAGGTATCAATATTGTTACTGGTGTTGATACTACAACGGGTAGAAGTAATGGTGCTGGTAAATGTATTGCAGGAAATACACAAATTGATATTGAAATTGATAATATAGAAATATATGAAAAATTTCAATCTATATGTTGACTTTCTTGTTCCATTTGTATAAATATATGAAAATATAAATGGAGATAAAAATATGACCTCACCATATAATATCAAATATTGGATTGATAAAGGATTTTCTGAACCACAAGCAAGAATTGAAATTGCTAAAAGGAGACTATTCTTTATTGGACGAATAAAGGATATACAACGGAAGAATCAAAAATCAAAGTAAAAGAACACCAATCGTTAGGTATGAAATCACGTTTGGAGAAAAAGAAAAAAGATCCATATAGTTATAATAAAACACAAATTACAAAAATTGAATATTGGCTTGAAAAGGGATATACAGAAGAAGAAGCCAAGAAAAAAATTTCTGAAAGACAAAGTACCTTCTCAAAAGAAAAATGTATAAAAAAATATGGTGAAGAAGAAGGAACAAAAAGGTGGAAAGAAAGACAAGATAAATGGCAAAAAACATTGAATAATAAGTCACCAGAAGAAATTGAAGAAATCAATAAAAAGAAAAACTGTTTGAATATAGAAACATTTATAGAGAAATATGGTAAAAAAGAGGGAACAAAAAGATGGAAAGAAGCTTGCAAAAAAAGAAGTACGGGATTACCATTTTTTATAAAAAAATATGGTGAAGAAGATGGTTATAAAAAATATAAAGAAAGAAATGCCAAAATAGTGTCAAATAGAAAAAATTGTCAATATTCACAAGAATCGTTGAATATTTTTATACCTCTATATGAATGGTTGGTAGAAAGGGGATATAGTCAAACTGATATTTTTATAGGTTGTAATGAAACAGGAGAATTCAAATTATATGAAAGTAGAAAAAATAAAAAGCTTCTTTACTTTTATGACTTTGCAATTCCGAAAAAAAGAATTATGATAGAATATAATGGAGAAAAATTCCATCCAAATCCATCAATGGGAAAGGAAAATTGGTGTAATTGGAAAACACCTTATGGAAAAACCGCAGATGAAATATATGAGTATGATTTTGGTAAAATAGAATGTGCAAAAAAATCTGGTTATAGAATTCTGGAAATATGGTCATCAAAAACAATTTCAGAAAATATTTCAATATGTAAGGAATTTATAATAAAAAATGAAAGTAACCTGTGATATTCAAAAGGTTTGTGAATTTTATAAAAAATATCCACAATATAAAGGTTCAATATATGTCAATACTCCATATGGACAGAGACCTATTATTGAGGCAAAAAAAGTAGAAGTAAATTCGTTTGCATATGAAATAAAAACAAATAGCTATAATCTTGTTTGTTCTCCTTTTCACCGGGTTATGTCAGACAAATGGATATTTGCAAAAGATTTATCCGTAGGATCAAAAATACAAACGATTACTGGATATGAAGAAATTATTGAATCAAAATATCTTGATGAGAAACTTGATTTATATGATATACAGGTAAAAGATGTAGAACAATATTATTCAAATGGAATTTTATCACACAATTCCGGTTTCTTTGAAGCGATTACTTTTTCCCTTTTTGGAAGAACCAATCGATCTGTAACAAAAGATCGAATCATAAATTGGAAAAACCGAAAAGAGTGTCAAACAGAAGTTGTGTTCAAAATTGGCCGGGATCTTTTCAAGGTGAGAAGGGGAATAAAACCAGATTACCTTGAAATCTATAAGAATGGTAAGATTATTATCCAACCACCGGATGTAAGACATTATCAGAAAATTCTTGAAAATGAAATCCTCAAAATTGATTATCATTTATTCTGTACCCTTGTCTATGTGAATTTGAATAACTATACACCGTTTCTACAAATGGATTCTACCCGTAAGAGAATTTTTGTGGAAAAAATGTTTGGGTTGGAAATGTTTTCTGAATTGAATAAGAATTCCAATGAAAAATTGACCATTATTGAGGCTAAACTTGCTGGTCACAAAACAGAAAAGGCGATAAAAGATAATCTCAAATCAGATTTGCAGTCAAGGACACAAGGACTTTCACTACAATTAGTCGGAATAAAATCTTCACAGAAAAGTTTGGATTCGATTTTGAAGAAATTGGAAGAAATAAAAAATCCTGAAGATGATTATAACTTTGCTGTGGAAGAACTTGAAAAAGTGAATGAACAATGTATCCATGCAAACAATAAGATAACGGAACATAACAACAATGTACTTTTCTTTCAGGAAGAGAAATCAAAACTTGCGAAACAGATAGAAACCAAAGAAACCGAATTCAAAAAACATAAGGAAGATAGGAAGAAGTATGCTGATATAAAAAAGGAATATGAAGGAATTGATAAAAAAATTGAAAAAGAAAAAGGGAAAAAATCTGATATTCAGAAAAAAGTAGATTCCCTTTTGGAAAAAATCCATTCATTGGAAATAAAACTGGCAGAAAAGAATATACATTACAGTCAGTTATCAAAGAGTTTGGATGATCTTTCAGGTAAATCAACTTGTCCTTTATGTAGATCGGAAATAGATAAGGATTTGTTACCAAATATACAGGATGATATGAAGGATCATGAAGAAGAAATTGAAAAGATCAAAGAAGATATAAAATTGAAATCCGAAAAAATGAAGGAACTAAAATCCAATGTTTCTACACTTGAAAATTCTATTCAAATTTTGATTTCAAACAAAAAAGAATATGATGATGCATTATTGAAACTTGAAAACATCAATGCAATTATCTCAACGGCAGATGAAACCTTAGCATCGTTACATATTTCATTATTGGATTTTGATAGTAAAATAAAATTGAATAAAGAATTGTTGGAAGAATGGAAAAAAGAATATAAGAAAGAGGAGAAATATAAGAATTCTCAAAAATTATTGGTTAGCGATAGAAAAGAAAAACTTGACAAATATCATTCTTTACTCCATGAAAAAGCTGTTTTGGAAGAAAGGGTGATATGGGAAGATGATACAAAAAAAGACTTGAAAAAGCAGATAAAGGAAAATAACAAACAGTTGGATAAACTTGAAGATGAATGTAAAGAACTTGATGAAGTATGCAAAAAGTTGACTTCATTATCCGATTATATGAATTATATCAAG
>CAYXQW010000275.1:0-4456 GCA_964466695.1 uncultured Bdellovibrionales bacterium | reverse complement strand
CACCGACGCCGCTAGCGGGCTCGTCGTCTCCTCGCTCGAAGTTGATGCAGACCCGTTGCTCATCACCGGGGCTTTCGATTGCACGCCGATGGGACCGGACGGCGTGCTCGCGAGCACGTGCCAGGGTTTCTATCCGCTCACCGAAGGTATCCGTGAGCTTATCGCCATCGTTCGCGACCGCGCGGGCCATGAGGGGCGCTCGACTTCGACGGTTGTCGTAGACCGCACCGCGCCAGTGATTGTTCTCGACCCCGATATCTCGGGGCTCGTCACCGCATCGTCCATGGTAGCGGTCATGGGACGCATCAATGATCTGACAGCCACAACACTCACGGTGAACAGCAGCGCGGTGCAGGTGGATGGAGGTGCCTTCTCGACGCAGGTCGCGCTTCAGCCCGGACCCAACACCATCACGTTACGCGCCACCGATGCTCTAGGGCACGCCTCATCGCGCACCATCACGGTGACGCTCGACGACAAGGCTCCCATCGTTACGGCTTTAGATTTTACCGGCACGAGCGGCGCCGGACCTATTTGTGCGGACAGCGCGGCGGTAGCCCGCGAGGTCTACGTCAGCTCCACGATGAGCCCCGTGTTGAGCGCGAGCTACGCAGACAAGGGCGCGGGCGTCGACGGCGCTGCGATCGTGGTGGAAGTAGACGGGCTCGCGTACGCCTGCGCCGCCCGCTCCGATGCGACACGTCTCGACAATCACATCTCATGCCCGGTGGACCTCTGCGCGGGCGAGCACATGGTAGCGCTCAAGGTCCCCGATCGAACTGGCGCGCACACGCGAGCGTGTTTCTTGCGCGTGAGCGTCGACGCGGCAGTTGCTCACGTCAGCATCGGCGGGGCGCAACAGGCTGAAGTGCAAGTGCCCGCCGACATCGCGAGCGGCCATACCATCTCGCTCTCTTCAGTCGGTGGCGTATCAACCGGCGCGACCTTGGCCGATGGCTCGCGCATCGCCGGACCCGCTGTCGATATCGTTGCAGATCCACCTTTGAACATTGGCAGCGCGAGTATCCGCATCAGCGTGCCATACGACCAGAGTGCTTTGCAGAGCGCGGATGGAAGTGATCTATCCGCCGAGTATCTGCGCGTGCATTGGCAAGAGGGCAGCGAGTGGAAGCTCGAAGCTCCTGGCCAATGGATTGTTGATACGATGGCGCACACCATCACGTACGCCACGACACATCTTTCGATTCGAGCGGCGACGGTAGGCACGCGCAAGCCGCTCGCCACAGTGTCTCCCGCTGTCGCGGTGGATAACGGTGGCTCGGCGAGCGGCGGGCGTCGCTTGTTGTTCTTCGATGGACTCGATGTGCGCAACCTCAGCCTGAAAGCCAAGGCGAGCGTGTCGTTACCACAAAACAGCGTGCCAGTTGCGGCGCTCCAAACTTTGCTGCCGTCGGGCATGTATCTCGCGCCAGAGGAAATCTCGACCGCCACCTACGTGAAACAGGTTCGATCTTTGCCCGAAGGCGGTGTCGTCGCGCTCGTGCGCTCGGTGTGGTCAGCGCCGCAAACGGCGAGCCACTACGCGGTCACCTACGACCACGATGAGCTTGTAGCGTTTACGCTCTCGGGGGCGTTTCGCTGGCGCGTGCGTCCAGACCCAGAAGACAACGCGAGCATTCAAAACAACGGATCGTTCACGCTGTATCATCGGCAAGACACCATTCGCGATTTCGTGTTCTCGCCGGACGGCAATCGACTCTATCTCATTATTGACGCCTCGTTTGGCAACCGCCTGAGCACGGGCGACGGGCTCTACATGGTCGACAATGTATCGGCCATCGGCTCGGGCACCACGGTGTTCGCGAGCTATGTCAAAGCCCCCTTTGTGGTCGGCGAGAGCGCGGCGCTCGGTGTGAGTAGCCTATGGGGCGACGACGCGCTGTTTGTCATTGGCTCTGGTCCGCGCGGTTTTGTCACGGCGGGCGCACGGTTCAACTTGGCGGCGGGCGTCTCGCGCGAGCTTTTGCAACAGCTCAATTCGATGGGCGCTCCCGCGTTGTCGGCGTTTGGTCCTTATGGCGGTTACGAGTTTACGTCACTGCACGCCTTGATGGCGGCAGAAGACACCGAAGCTTGTAGCGACTTCAAGATGGACTCACGCGGCTTTGTCGACGATCACGGTTACGCGTATCCGTATGACCTGGCGAGAATCGTCGACCCCTATGTCTCCGAGTTGCTTTTGGCTTGGGCTATCGGTTGTGCACCCGATGTTCTGGGATCGAGCACGTCTTTTCGTCCCTTGCGCGAAGTAGCCGATGCTCGGCGCATTCGGGCTCTTTCGCTTCAGAGTTTACAGGCACGAGACCCTGTGCTCACCGACATCCCGTCCATGATGCTCGAAGCCGGTCAGGCGCTCGTTTTGCAGCGCGAAGGTGGTGGGCTTCGGCGAGTGGGGACGGTGGCTTTCGATGATGAGCTCATCAGTGATGGGCACCCCGACCGCGTTTTTGCCGGCCTGTCGGACCCGATGGCGAGTGTCCAAGTCGACAACACGGGATTGCTGTGGGTGCGCCAAACCGGGCTCTCCGCTGCACGTTACGGATGCGAGCAAGCCTCGTCGTTATGCCCCGCGGGAACCGACCCTGAGCGCGTCGCTTTCTTTGGCTCGCCTGATTGGAAGTCGCGCGTCGCCTGGGCGAAGCTCAAAACTGGCGTATCGCTCGTTGACGCAGTGGCAGGCGTTTTAGAGACCCAAAGTTACACGCGCTCGTTGACCTCCAGCGGTAAGGAAATAGGTCGCTCCACGAGCGCAATCCACGGAGCAGTCGGCAAGAGACAGAGCATGTTGGTGGGTGCGCCGGACGGTAAGCTCCTGGCCGTGTACGCGATGCCCGATTACATCGATGGCATACAATCGTGCGCCGGGCTCTTTTGTCCTGATGCTACCGCTTTGATCACGCGTACCCAGATACCCGCCGCCGACACTTTGGGCTCGGACTATGCCAGCAACCCGCGACTGACAACACACGTAGACACCGCCACGATATTTCTAGGAGATCACAGCGAGGACCTCATCCTCATCGGCGCAACCTACGATGACGACGACCCGAGCAACGACGGCTACACCGCTGACTGCAACCCTCGAGGCAGCACGTGCCACGCACCCAGGTCGTTGTTGATGGGGTTGCGCGCTGATACGGGCACCACAACGTACGCGAGCGCGTTTCAGCTCGGAACGGATGGCGGGTTCAATTTCGCGGCGTTCGGAGACATCGCTCGTTCGCCGGTGACATTCCTTTCGCCGCGCACCACCTCGCTCGAACAGTTCGGGATGCCGAAGCCGCTTCTCGCGCGCCTCGGCGATGATGGGCAAAAGCTCGGCACGCCCGCGATGGTGCACGATGTGCGGGCGGCAACGCTCGGTCAGATCAAAGTGTCGTTGCGTCACTATGTGGCCACCGGCGACAGCCGAACCGAGCCCCTCTCGTTGCCGCTGTTTCAGGCGATGCTCGACGGCAGCTCTCTTGGAACGCCTTCTCGTAGCACGCTCGCGGTGCGGGTGTTTCTCGCCGACTCACAGGCTACAAGCGAGATCTTGCAGCCGAGCGTGATTGCCGACGCGGCGCTCGGCAACGCGCCGGCCGTGCTGGTTCACCCGCAGCCGCTCTTGGGTGAAGCGCCGTTCGCGGGGTTGCCCGACCCGCGTTTCAGCTTCTTGCTCGTGGCGGACCCGTCGCAACCTTTCGGCGTCGCAGTGGTCGCGGATTGCGAAGACACCGATAGTGCGAGCTTGGGCACGGTGACTCGCTATGGCGAAGGCGCGTACAACGCGCCGCCGTACAATCAGGCTCCTGTCACACTCGAAGCGTGCAACGACAGCGACGCGAGTGCGGTATGTTTGCATGCGATGCCATTACAGAACGTGAAGGAGACCTTGCAGGCGGTCTACGCGGACGTGGTGGTCTGCGGTACTCCGTCGGCAAGCTTGGGCGTCACGGCCGGGGCGCAACGAAGCCTCGCATCAGAGCCGCTCAAGGCGATGATTGGGGCATTGCGATGCAGCAAAACGTCGCAATGCGCGAGCGGGTATTGCGTGGATGGGTATTGTTGCGACTCGGCTTGCGGAAGCGGTGGCGGCAATGATTGCCTTGCGTGCAGTCGCGCAGAAGGTGGCAGCGAAGACGGTACATGCACGGTCGCCGTCTCCGGCACGGTTTGCGGTCCTTATGAAGGCACGTGCTCTTTGCCGCCCTTGTGCAATGGCGTCGACGCTGCGTGCCCGAGCCTCGAAGAAGCTGGGCTCCCGCATCCTGGCGGAGTCGAGACGTGCAATCTTCGCGATGACGATTGCGATGGTGCGGTGGATGAGAGCTGCGTTGAGGCCGGGGCGAGCTTCGACCCGTCGCTCGACTTCGCGGCGGCGCTCGATCGCTATGGTTCGGACGCTTCGTTCGCTCCCACGCGCTCCGCAAGTACTCCTGTGGGCCCGCTCGCC
>CAYXQW010000274.1:0-4460 GCA_964466695.1 uncultured Bdellovibrionales bacterium | reverse complement strand
CGAAGAGCCGTTGTGTCATTTTGCGACGCGTTTTTTGGCGTCTGGCACCAGTTGGCCTGATAGCTTGGCGACAAAAGACGCGCGGTCGAAGCATCGCGCGCGTGCGAGCAACGACTCTGGCGCGAAGTTTCCCTGCAAGCGTTGAGAGTACAGGCGGTCGAGAGCTGCACCGAAGCTCTCGGCAGTTGGCTCACGAAAAAAAGTACCCGAACCGCCCGCGTCCTTCTCTTCGACGATCTCGCAGACCCCTCCTCTGCCATACGCCACTACCGGGCACCCGGCGGCGAGCGCCTCCACCGGCACTATGCCGAAATCCTCCTCGGCAGCAAAAAGCAAAGCCTCGGCGCCGGCGTACAGGGCGCGCAGCTCTTCGCGACTGGTGCCAGACACAAAGCGCACGCCTGGTGGTGCGTCGCGCATGAGCCTCGCGCGCTCGGGACCTTCGCCGACGATCGTGAGCGCAAACCCCCTCTGCCTCGCCAGGGCTATCGTCAAATCGAGGCGCTTGTATGGCACCAGAGCGCTCACCGCGAGCAGCCCGCGCCGTTCGATCTTCGGCGCGCTCGCGAAGAACTCGACGTCGACCGGCGGATAAACGACCTCGGCTTCTCTCCCCCAAACGCGCGTTATCCGTTGGCGCACGAAGTCCGAGTTTGCGAGCAGCAAATCCGGCCGCCGCGCCGTCGCGACGTCCCAGCGACGCAACAATGTAGCGCCCAAGCGGGCCACCGGCGCCGTGATCGGACGGTACGGCAGCGACGCGAGGTAGTGCGGCAACTGGTCCCAGATGTAGCGCATGGGCGTGTGGATATACGCCACGTGACGCTGGCGTCGATGACTCCGTACGGCCTTCGCCACGCAGTGGCTTGTGGAGATAATGAGCTCGAAGTCACGCAAGTCGAACGTGCTCATCGCCCAGGGGAAGAACGGCAAGTACCGGCGAAACCGCGCAGGAGCGTAAGGCCAGCGTTGTATGGGGCTCGTGTGGATCTGGTGACTCTCGATCTCTTCGTGCACGCTCCCGCGGTCATGCACCAACGTATAAATCGGAGCTTCGGGGAACATCCGCGCGAGCTCGAGCAAGACCTGCTCTCCTCCGCGCTGCGCGACGAGCCAATCATGGACGAGGGCCACCTTCAAGTTGCACCGCCGCCGCGCGCGAACAGCACCCGCTCGTAGATCTCGAGCGTACGCCGGGCGATGTTCTCGGGAGATCTCGACCCCACGCGCGCGTGCGCCTTAGCGCCTCTCGCCGCGCGGGCTTCGTCTGAGCCTGCAGCGAGCCGATCGAGCGCAAGCGCGAGCGCCGTGACATCGCCTATCGGCACCACCTCCCCCGCGCCATCAGCGAGCAGCCGCGACACCTCCGCGGTAGCCGTCGCCACGCATGGGAGCTTTGCTGCCATGGCCTCGAGCAATGCCACGGGCTCGCCCTCCCAGTGCGAGCTCAGCACGAAGGCATCGAACGCCGGCCAAAGCTCGGCCACGTCGTCGCGCTCGCCCAAGAAGATGACGGAAGAGCCGAGCTTGGCGGCTCTTCTTTCGAGCTCTGATCGCTGCGGCCCATCACCTATCACCACGAGCCGCGAAGGAATCGTGCCGCGGGCCTTGGCCTCGAGAAGATCGCCCACGGCCTTCTGCGGCACGAGGCGCGCCACCGTGACGAAGACGAGCTCATCGTCGCAAAAGCCGAGCCGCGCGCGGGCGGCGGCACGCGCCAGAGGGTCGCGCGCGTGGTGCCGCGCATCTACGGGGTTTTCGATGTGGCTCGTGCGCTCTTTGGCGACATAGCCGCGGCGCACGAGGTCCTCGCGATCCGCCCGCGACACCGAGATCACATGCGCGGCGCGCGCGCACGCGAGGCGCTCGGCACCGAGAAAGAAGAAGCGCGCGAGATCACGACGCGGGCGGCTGTAAGCGAGCCCGTGCGCGGTGTAGACCCCGGGAGTGGAGGCGAGAAACGGCGCGGCGAGCGCGCCGAAGAATGCCGCGCGGATGCCGTGATAGTGCACGATGTCTGGCCGCGCATCGCGCACCGCGCGACCTATCTCCCATGGCCCCGCGAGGCTCAGGCGTCTTCGCATGAGCGCGATCGACGAAGCCGCGATGCCGGCGTCGCATAGCGACCGCAGCAAGGGTCCCTCGGCGCCGACGCGCGCTGCGACCTCGACGCCCAAACCCTGGAGCGCCGGCAGCAAGAGCTGCAGGTGCGTGGCCCCGCCGCCCCTCTCTCCCGACGCCATGATCTGCAAGACACGCATCGCGACTTTCTCTTGTCACGCGGGGTGGCAAAGACGCTGGTAGGCCCGGACGACCCCGAGCGCAAGTCGGCCGCGGTGCTTCTGCCAATAGCGAAGCTGACTTTCGCGGTAGGCGCGCCGCGCGATCTTCGGCGAGGTCTCGGCGCTCGCGCCGCGTATGTGCGTGAGAGTTATGGAGGGGTCGTAGTAGACCATTAGGCCAAGCCGACCGAGCCGCAGGCAAAAATCTATATCTTCAAAGTACAAGAAGAACCCCTCGTCGAATCCTCCGACGGCCGCAAACTCGCGCCGACGCACCACGAGCGCCGAGCCCGCCACCCAAGGCACCCGTCGCGGCTTCGCCAAGACCCGATCGAGCATGGCGGCGACCCAAGCGCTACCGGCATCGAGCCGCCGCTGTACCGCACGTCGCAAGAGCTCCATGACAAAGCTCGGGCGCGGGCCAATGGTGAGCTGCAACCTCCCCCACTCGTCTACCTGCCGGCAGCCGAGAGCGCCGGCTTTTGGGCGCGCGGCCAAGGCGCGCTCGAGGGCCAAGAGCGCGCCGCGCGGCACGACCGTGTCCGGGTTCAAGAGGAGCAAGCAATCGCCGCTCGCTATGCGCGCCGCCTCGTTCACCCCGGCGGAAAAACCTCGGTTTTTGGGCCAAGCGACGAGGCGCACCTCGGGAAACTCGTCACGCACCATGGCCGCGCTCTCATCGGGCGAGGCGTTATCGACGACCACGACCTCGAAGGCCTCGGTGAGTGAGGCGAGGCAGTTGCGCAGGCGATCACGCGCGTTGTAACTCACGATGAGCACCGACAACGACATCGCGCCTCGTCAGGAGCCGAGATCGTCGTTATGAGGATCCCAGCCAACGAAGGCATCGAGCTCATGCTCGATCGAGACATCGCGGAGCTTCTGCAGCCCCTCGACCTCGACTTGCCGAACGCGCTCGCGCGTCAGGTTGAGGAGCACGCCCACCTCCTCGAGCGTTACCCCTCCGCGCTCGGCGACGTCGAGGGCGCACGTCTCCTCGAGCTCCCACGGCTCCTTGCCTGGGAAGTTGACCTTGATGGAGCCCGTCTCGGGGTTGACGTCGAGATAGAGGTGGTGCTTGCAGGCGACGAAGAGGCATGGCCGCTGGCCGTTGATGCACTCCGAGCGCTTGCGCGGCCGCTCATAATCGACGACCTCGACCACGTCGCCCGCCCGCTCGCGCCGCCGCTGCTCGCGCATCATCTCGCGGCGCGACATCGTCTTCGGCTTCTTCTCCAGGTCCGGCGCGGTTGCTGCGCCCTTGACTTGGCGCGGGCCACGAGGGGTCTTCATGCTCATGTCGACCTCCCGCCGATGCGCACAGCCAGCGCGTCGAGCTCGCGAAAGTTGTCGTGCATGATCTTACACCTCTCGCGCAGCCGTCGCGTAAGCTCCCCCTGCCGCTCTCGATCTTGGATCCTCACCAAAGCCTCCTCGAAGCGCCGCGACACTTCTTCATATCTCATGCGCAGAGCGTTTACCTCCGCGCTCAAACCCACACAACCGAGCCGCACCTCCTCGAGAGTGGAGCCGCCGTCGAGCGCCGATTTGATGTCGTTGACGAGCCTTATGATGCTGACGGGGTAGACCCCCATCGACCCGCGATGCCGCCCGCGCACCCCTATGCGCCGCGACTTCGGCAACAACCCGAGCTGCACGTATTTACGCAGCGTGGCCTCGCTGAAGCGATGACCCTTGGCGCGAAAGACCTCGACGACCTCGCCCGACTTTATGCCTTCGGCGTACTGCCTCTCCAGGCGCTGCAGCTCTTGGCCGGCGAAGATGGACATGCTCTACTCGGTATAATGTTGTGAAACGATCGTCAAGACCGAACAGCGGTGGTCATATGGCGTCGCGGCGCACGGTCGGCTAGGTTGGGGGTCGATGCACGGCGACCTCGGCACGGCTTTTCTGCTCACGATGTTCGCCGGTCTCGCGACAGGGATCGGCGGTCTCGTGGTCCTGCTCTCGCGCCGGCCGGATTTGCGTCTCTTGTCTTTCGGTCTCGGCTTCTCGGGCGGCGTCATGGTCTTCGTCTCGCTGGTCGAGCTCTTGCCCGCGGCCGAGCGGATGCTCACCTCCTCCATCGATCTCCAGCGCGGCCGCTGGGTCGCCTTGGCCTGCTTCTTCGGCGGCATCTTGCTCTCACGGGCGCTCGACGCCCTGGTGCCAGACGCC
>CAYXQW010000273.1:0-4460 GCA_964466695.1 uncultured Bdellovibrionales bacterium | reverse complement strand
TCGGCCGGCTGGATCGCGGCGATGACGTAACGCGCCGGGTCCTTGTCGAACGGCACGATGTCGATCTTCTCGCCGCGCAGCTCCTGCACCACGGCCTGGACGCGCGAGCCCTTCATGCCCACGCAGGCCCCGACGGGGTCGACGTCGCGATCGGTCGAGGAGACGGCGATCTTGGCCCGTGCGCCGGGCTCGCGCGCCGCGCTCTCGATCTTCACGATGCCCTCGCTGATCTCGGGGACCTCGAGCTCGAACAGCTTGACCAGGAACTCGGGGCACGTGCGCGAGAGCACGATCTGCGGGCCACGCGCGTGCTCTTGCACCTCGATGACGTAAGCCTGGATCCGATCCCCAGCGCGGTAGGTCTCGCGCGGCACCTGCTCGCGCAAGGGCAAGATCGCCTCGGCGCGACCGAGGTCGACGATGAGGTTGCCCCGCTCGAAGCGACGCACGATGCCAGTGACGAGCTCACCCTTACGATCCCTGTACTCGGTGTAGATGATGTTGCGTTCGGCGTCGCGGATCCGCTGGATGATGACCTGCTTCGCCGTCTGCGCCGCGATGCGTCCGAACCCGCGCCGGTAAGTGCGCAAGCGCAAGATGTCACCGTAGGTCTCGTCTTGCTCGCGCGCGGCGTTGGCGTCCTGATCGAGGTAGTAGATGGGGAAGACCATCTCGTCGCCCACCTCGACCTCGATGCCACGCGCGGCGCAGTCCTCGACGCTGATCTCGTTGAAGGTGTCCTCGATGGTCTCCACCACCTTGATCGCCTGCGTCAGATCCACGGCGCCCTTCTCGAGGTTGAACTGCGCCACCAGAGTCCGCTCGGTCCCGAAGGCCCGCTTGGCCGCGGCGAGAATGGCCTCCTCGAGCGCCTGCACCAGCACGCTCCGCTCTATACCCTTTTCTTTGCTTACGGCGTCGAGCACCGTGTTGAGGTTCTCATTCATGATACATCCTCCTCGCGAAGCTAAGATTTTCTTCGACAGCCTCTCTAAAGATCCGGCACCAACCGGGCGCGCGTGATCGACTCGTATGGGATATCGTGACCCTGACCATCCACGAGCACGCGCGCGACGCGGTCGTCGGCGAAGACGAGCTCGCCCGAAAATTTTCGGCGACCATCCTCGCTCGGCGCGCTTATCGTGATCTGCACCGTATGACCTATAAAACGCATGAAGTCCGCGGCCTTCGTCAAAGGACGATCGAGGCCCGGCGACGAGACCTCCAGGTGATAATGACCAGGGATCCGGTCGGAGATGCCCTCGGCATCGAACAGATCCCCGAGGATGCGCGAGACTTGCGAGCAATCATCGATCGTGATGCCCGGCTCCCGATCGATGTAGACCCGCACCAAGCGCTGGCGCGGCACGTACTCGACCAACACGAGCTCATACCCGTTACTCCCGAGCACGGCCGCCGCCGCTTGCTCGATCTCGTTAACGATGAGTGACTCGCTCACGCTTCTCCTCGGAAAAACCAAAAAAAAATGGGCGCTCATTCGCATGAAGCCGCGTAAGGCAGCCCACCTCACGCTCCTCACACACGAATGCACGGCCCACCTAGTAGCTCGAGCACATGGCCCGAGGTTCCACCAAATGTCAGGCAGGCCCTATCAAAGCGCCGCGCGCATTGTCAACGGCCATGGCTAACAACGCGCGTCGGCGACGCGGGCTATTCGCGCATAATAGAGAGGTCGGCCGGCGCCGTCAGTCGAAGAACTCGACCAAGACCGCCGTGATGTTGTCCACCCCACCTGCGGCGTTCGCCTTGGCGATGAGGCTCTGGCAGGCCTGCTCGAGATCAGAGGCGTTGTCGCACACCGAGGCGAGGATCCCGCCGGCGTCGACCATGCCCGACAAGCCGTCGGAGCACAGCACGTAGACCTCGCCGGGGCTCGGTTGGATGTGGTGGATGTCCACCGCCACGCTGTCTTTCATCCCGAGCGCCCGCACGATGACGTTCTTGTGGGGAAAGTTCGCGATCTCTTCGTCGGTGAGCTTGTGGATCTTGAGGTAGTCGTTGAGCAAGGAATGGTCTTCGGTCACCTGCGCGATGTTCGGTGAATCGATCTTCACTACGTAGGCGCGCGAGTCGCCGACGTGACCGATGAAGGCGCCGCCCGGGCTCACCACGAGGCTCACGATGGTGGTGCCCATGCCGCGGTAGCGCGGATCCGACTGCGCGGTCTCGAAGACGCGACGATTCGCGAGCTTGATGCCGGTTATCAGTCGGTTCTCGTCGTAGACGAGGTTGCGATCTTCCTTGTAAGGCCAGGTGGACTCGCGGTCGCGTGAGGTGTCGATGTAGAAGTTGGCGAGCGTCTCCACCGCGATCTGCGAAGCGACCTCGCCCGAGGCGTGCCCGCCCATCCCGTCGGCGACGACGTAGAGGTTCTCCTCCGCCAACAGGAAATAGTTATCCTCGTTATGAGAACGCTTCATGCCGGGGTGAGTACCGGCGGCATATCTGACTTTCATGCGGTCCGCTTCACCTCGCCGACGCTCTCGCCCTGGCCGGCTCTCGAATCTTCAAAGTTTGGTAGCATCCACGTTCATCACAAGCAAGCGGGCGCCTTGACTAGCTCATGGGCGAACGCCACAATCTCGAACCCGAGACTTTTAACCGCACGAAAGACAAGGCTACGTCATGCGCGCCCCCGAGGTTTCCCCATAATGAACAAGCTCGTCGCTATCTTGACCCAGGGTGACTTCAAGGACGTCGCCAAACAGTACTCCGACATCCTGCTCGCGGGGTTCGTCGTCGGCGTCGTCGGTATGATGATCGTGCCTCTGCCCACGTTCATCCTCGACCTCCTGCTCGTCGGCAGCATCACCATCGCCGTCTCGATGATGATGATCTCCATCTACATCCCGAGCGCGCTCAAGCTCTCCTCGTACCCGACCATCATCCTCATCACCACGCTCTACCGGCTCGCCTTGAACGTCTCGTCCACGCGCCTCATCTTGCTCAACGGCGACGCGGGCAACGTCATCGATTCGTTCGGCAAGTTCGTCGTGCGCGGCAATATCGTCGTCGGCGCGGTGATCTTCCTCGTCTTGACCATCATCCAGTTCCTCGTCATCGCCAAGGGCTCCGAGCGCGTGGCCGAGGTCGCCGCGCGCTTCACCCTCGACGCCATGCCCGGCAAGCAGATGTCGATCGACGCGGACCTCCGCGCCGGCGCCTTCGACCTCGACGAGGCCCGCCGTCGTCGCGGCGAGCTGCAGCGCGAGTCGCAGCTCTTCGGCTCGATGGACGGCGCCATGAAGTTCGTCAAGGGCGACACCATCGCCGGGCTCATCATCACCGCCATCAACGTCGTGGCCGGCATCATCATCGGCGTCACCATGATGGGCCTTACGGCCGCCGAGAGCGCGCAGAAGTTCACCATCCTCACGATCGGCGACGGCCTCGTCTCGCAGATCCCGGCGCTGCTCTCGTCGATGACCGCCGGCCTCATCGTCACCCGCGTCGCGAGCGAGGAGGAGAACGCGAACCTCGGCAAGGATATCTCCATCCAGATCTTGGCGCAGCCCAAGGCGTTCGCCATCGCCGCCGGCTTGCTCGTGGGTATCGGGCTCGTGCCCGGGCTTCCTACAATCCCGTTCTTCGCCGTCGGCGCCTTCGTCGGGCTCGCCGCTTACGGGCTCATGCGCCAGAAGGCCGCCATGACCTCGGGGGGAGTCGGCCCCGCCAACGAGGTGCAGGCCCTCGGCGAAGAGACCAAGCAAAAGCAGATCGAGGCTGCGCGCAAGCAAGAGGGCCAGTCGCAGCAGATGCTACCGGTGGTCACCCCCATCGCGCTCGAGGTCGCCGGCAACCTCATCCCCCTGGTCGAGGACTCGGGCGGCGGCAACAAGTTCCTCGGCGAGATGGTCCCCATGATGCGTGACGGCTTGTTCTACGAGCTCGGCGTCAAGTTCCCCGGCATCCGCGTGCGCGGCAACGAGACCGACCTGCCCGACGGGAACTACGTCATCATGATCAACGAGATCCCCATCGTCTCGGGCAACGTCTCGCTCGACAAGGTGCTCGTCAACGACACCGTCGATCGCCTGACGCTCTTGAACATCAAGGGCGAGGCCGCGGTGAACCCGGCGAACGGCTCGGAGTGCGCCTGGATCCCGGCGCAGTTTGCGAGCATCGCCGAGCAGGCCGGGCTCACCACCTGGGACTCTCCCGGCTACATGGTGCTGCACCTGTCCTCGGTGCTGCGCAAGAACGCGGCCGAGTTCGTCGGCATCCAGGAGGTGCAGAACATGCTCGAGCAGCTCGAGCAGGCCTTCCCGGCGCTCGTCAAGGAGGTAGTGCCGAAGGCCGTCTCGCCGTTTCAGCTCACCGACATCCTGCGCCGCCTGGTGGAGGAGGAGATCTCGGTGCGCGATCTACGCTCGATCTTGCAGGCGCTCGCCGAGTGGGGCCAGGTCGAGAACGACACCGTCATGTTGACCGAGTACGTG
>CAYXQW010000272.1:0-4467 GCA_964466695.1 uncultured Bdellovibrionales bacterium | reverse complement strand
GTCGTGCAGCGAGGCGAGCTTCTGCACGTAGCCACGCCTGCGCCCTCCCAAGGCGAGATCCCGCCGGCCGTCCTCGCCGCCCTCGGCGACGCGAACCCGCGCGCGCGCCGCCTCTTCTTGGATCTAGGCGAGCTCTATCCGCAACCGACCGCGCTCCTCACCGCCTCCGGCCGACCCCTCAACGAAGCCTTCGAGCTCATCGACGAGCTCTCGGCGACGTACTTCGTCGCGGCCACCGAGCAAAAGAGCCTCGCGCGGCACGACACCCTCATAATGAGGTCTTTGACCACGGCCGCGCTCGCCGAGGTCGGCCGGCAGCGGCGGCTCGTCGTCTTGGACCACCCCTCGCACCTGCAACCATCGCCTGCCGAGCAGCCCGGCCTCGCGCAGCTCGTCTTCGCCGCCGAAGGAGACCTGCGCATAGACCTCGACACGCTCGCTATGACCCTCGCGCCCGCGGGCCTCGTCCTCGCCCCGAAGGTCGCGCCCTCGCGTCGCGCCGCGCGGGCCTTGACCCAGGCCATGCTCATCGCCGGGATCCCGACGGTCGTCGTCGGTGAACACGACGGCGACCACGCGGCCTTCGAGGTAGCGCTCACGAAAGAGAGCGCGGCGTCCGCCTTCGCCGCCATGGGGGAGGGCGCGCGCGGGTTGTGGCTCTTCGGCGACGCCGGCCTCGACGAAAAAGCTCGCGTAGCTCTCGCCACCAACACGCTCGCGACGATGGCCTCGCGGGCGGCGAAGAAGCTCTCGCTCGCGCAAAAATCAGCCTCGAGCGAGGCCTGGCACGAGGCCCGGGACGCCTACACCGACGCGCTCGACACCATCGTCTTCTTGCGTGAGCCCGCGCACATGGCGCAGATCGTCGCCGCGCCCGAGCTCAAAAAGAAGCTCACGCTCTCTCGCGCCGGCAAGACGGTCGAGCCCGGAGAGACCCTGCTCATGCTCGAGTCGGGCAGCCGCACGGGGCTCGCCCGCGCGCTCGTCGCGCTCGGCGAGGTCGAGGCCTCGGCCAAGCTCTGGGAACTCGCCATCACCGACGCTGAGCAGACAGGAGACCTGCCGCTCGCCGCGCGGCACGCGCTCGCGCTCGGCGTGACGCTCGCCGACGGCAAAAAAACGAGCGAGGCCGCCCTCGCCTTCGGTCGCTGCCTAAAGCTCGCCGCGATGGCCAAAGAGAAGACGTTGGAGGCGGACTGCACCTCGCGGCGCGGCACCGAGCACCGGAGCTTGCTGCGCTACCTCGACGCCGCCAAGGACTACGAGCGCGCGGCCGCGCTCTACAAGGAGAACGGCGCGCCCGCCGAGGTCAACCCTCGGCGTTACCTCGGCTTCCTCTACGAGAGATCTTTCAATGATTACGAGAAGGCCCTCGCGCACTTTCGCCAGGCGCTCGCGCTCGCCGAGAAGCACAAGCTCGAGGCGCAGGTGCCGAGCCTCCTGCTCGACATCGCGCGGGTCTTTCGCCAGCGCGGCGAGTACGAGCGCGCCCTCGTGGAGGTGCGCCGCGCCCAAGGCATGCTCAAAGACAAGAGCCCCAAGGAGCACGCCGAGGTCGCGCTCGAGGCCGCGAAGATCTACTGGTACCGCGGCGACTACCGCCGCGCCCTGGACGAGCAGCGCCAGGGCCTCGCGCTCGCCCGCCGCAGCGGCAGCACCTTCCTCGAGATCCAGGCCCAGAGCCTCGCCGGCCTCATCGCCTTGAACCAAGGCGCGCTCGACGACGCCGAGCGCGACATCCTCGTGGCTCTAGACCTCGCCCGCGTCACCGGCCGCCGCGCCGAGCAAGCCGCGCAGCGCAACAACCTCGGCATCGTGCAGCGCGAGGCCGGGCGGCTCGACGAGGCAGAGGAGAGCTTTCGCCTCGCCCTCGCGATCGACGAAGAGCTCGGCAGCACCGAGGGGCGCGCCTACGATCTGCGCAACCTCGCGCTCACGCGCGCCCGCAGGCACGAGTACAAAGAGGCGCTCGAAGATCTCCGCACGGCGCTCGAGCTTACCCGCGCCATCGGCGACAAATACAACGAGACCCAGTGCGTCTTCGCCATCGGCGAGGCCGAGGAGAACATGGGGAGCGACGCGGCGAAGGCGAGCTACAAACTCGCCGCCGAGCTCGGCCGCGCGGCCGCCATCCCCGAGGTAGAGTGGCGCGCCCTCTACGGCCTCGGTCGCATCGCCGAAAAGAAAGGCGACTTCGGCGCAGCCCGGCGGCTCTTCGGCCAGGCGCTCGAGGTCGCCGAGCGGCTCGGGCATGGGCGCACCGAGTCCTACGCGGGGCGCGGGCGCGACGACCTCTACGACGACGCCGTCCGCCTGGCCATGGCCGCCGCGGACTTCGACGCTGCCCATCTGCTCATCGAGCGCGCGCGCGGCCGGACCTTGTTGGATCTGCTCGCACGCGGCGCCATGGATGAGCTCGGCGAGCGCGAGCGTGAGCTCATCGAGGCGGAGGCGGAGGCACGCGACGCCATGCTCACCACGCGGCGCACCACCGCGAACGACAAGAACGACGATGCCGCGCTGGCCCTGGCCGAGGCGACCCACGTGCAAGCGGAGGCCACGCTCCGCCGCGAGCGCCCGCGTCTTTGGCGCGCCTTCGTCATCGCGCCGCCCACGCTCGCAGAGTTCCGCGCGGCGCTGCCCGCGGACGTCACCGTCATCCAGTACCACGTCGGCCCGCGCGCCCTGACCACGCTCACGATCCGCAAAGACCAGGTGCGCGGCCAGCGCCATGAGCGCTCACGGGCCGAGCTGCACGAGGCGACGGCGCGCCTGCGCGAGGCCCTCGGCGCCTTCGCGAACATAGACCAGAAGCTCTTAGAGCTCGGCGGCGATCTGCTCGCGCCGCTCGACGACGACTTGCTCGCAAAGACACGGCTGCTCGTGGTCTTACCCGACGGCCCCCTCTATCACATCCCGTTTTCGGCCCTGCCACACGGCGATGGTCCCCTGCTCACCAAGACGGCGGTGAGCCACGCCGCGTCGGCGGCGGCGCTGTTCGACGAGCTCGTGCAAGCACCTCCCCAAAGACCCGCGAGCGTCGCCGCGTTCGCCCCCGCCGAAGACTTGCCCTTCTCACGGCTCGAGGCACTCGCCATAGCCGGCGCCGACGCGCTCTTCGGCGCCGAAGCCGGCGAGGACCGCTTTCGCGCCGCGCGCGAGGACGCCGTGGCCATCGCGGCTCACACCGAGCTCGACCCGCGCAACGCGCTCGCGAGCGCCCTTATGCTCGCCAAGGACGGCAAGAGCGACGGTCGCCTAGAGGTCCGCGAGCTCTTCGGGCTCCGCCACGCCCCGACCCTCGTCACGCTGAGCGCCTGTAGCTCGGCCTCCGGCGACACGAGCGCGGACGCCTTCATGGGGCTCGGCTACGGCTTCGCCGCCGCCGGGACCCGCACGGTGGTGGCCACGCAAGCGCGGGTCTCGGATCTCGCCGCCGCCCTCGTCATGAAGCACTTCTATCGCAATCTAGGTGACGAACCCTCGGCGGAGGCGCTCCAGCGCGCCGCGCTCCTCGTGCGCCAAACGCTCCCCCACCCCGCGCACTGGGCGAGCTTCATGCTCATCGGGGATTTTCGCTGAGCCGCAAAGAACTAAGGGCCCTAAGCATCGAAGAGAAGATAGCGCTCAAGCTCACTTACCGGCGCGCTTACCCTTGCCCTTCTTGCCTTTCTTGCCCTTCTTCATCGGGTTCTTCGCAAAGAACGCCGCCGCGTCGATCTTCCAGCCCTCGGCGCCGCTGATCAAGGGGAGCTCGATGGTCTTGGCTTTCTTGCCTACGCCCATGGCGATGGCCACCTGAGCCTTGTCGTCAGCTACCTTCTCTTCGCCGCAGACGCCGCGCTCGAGCAAGAACTTGAGGTGCTCTTTGGCGCCTTCGGCCGAAAGGTCGTTCGCGAGCGTGGCGAGCTTGTCAAAGTCTCCAGCCTTGGCCGCGACCACCGCGTCCTCGCAGATCTCGCGCGGCGAAACCTCTGGCGGCTTCGGAGCCTCGGCCACAGGAGGAGCCTCCTCGGCCGCCGGCTGCGCCGCGGCTCCTTCTGCCTTGGCCTTGTCGGCGTCCGGCGCGTCGGCCTGCTGCCCTTGGCAAGCTAAAAGACCCATGGTCGACAGCGCAAGCACACCGGAGAAAATGCGAACCTTCATGAAATCTGCTCCTTGACGCGCCTCGACGGCATGTCGAGAAGGGCGGCGTCTACGGGCGACCTTAGGTACGGTCGTCGCGGTTACTCACAAAGACGTACCCAAGTCCCAAGGGGAAATCAAGGCGGGCTTTTGTTTGCATCACGGGGGTTTTGTGCTAGCGGGTCCCGTCATGCAGACGGCGCGCGTCATCACCGCCATGTTGGGTCAGGCTCCCGCGACCGAGGCCGCGCCGCCGGCTGTGCCCGACTTCGGCTTTTGGCAAGCGGTGATCGGCGCTGGGGCGGTCGAAAAAGCGGTGCTCGTCATCTTGCTCGGTTTTTC
>CAYXQW010000271.1:0-4470 GCA_964466695.1 uncultured Bdellovibrionales bacterium | reverse complement strand
CGACCATGCGCTCTACCATCCTGGCCTTGAAGGCCGCTGAATACTCAAAAAAACGCGCGGCTCAGGACGATCGAGCCAAGGTCGCCAGCATAAGGACGAAACGTGTGCGCGTAGTACCAATTGATGAAGGTGTACCGGAAGTTTTTTAACGAGATGAGCGCGCCCCCTCCCGCTGACCCATACCAGGCGGAGAAAGTATCTCGCGAGTCTTGCCAGGCGTGCCCGCCGTCGACGTAGGCGGCGAGAGTGAGGCTCACCCCTCCGATCGCCGGGACCTGAAGGTCGTGAAACAGGACGTAGCGCGGCTCGACATTGAAGAAGTACAGATTTTGCCCGTGAAATTGAGACTCACGAAAACCGCGGATCGTCATGATGCCTGGGTTGCGCTCGTTGTAGACGTAAGGCTCGAGCGTGTAGCTGCCCAGGCTGAGTTGATCGCGGCGGTCTTTAGCCTCGGTGTGCGCCACCGATAGTCGAACCCCGAGGTCGAGATCGCCGTAGATGTTGAGGTGGTGGCGATAGCTCGCATAGAGCCACAAGAAGTCGCGCTCCGAGCTCGTCGCCGCCGACGCCGTGGTCACGACCACGCGGCCCTCGCGACCGCGATAGCGATAGTTGTCGATGAGATCGATGCGCCCCGTGATCGCGGTCAAGGACAAGGCCGAGAGCCGCGTCTTGTCGGGTTCACTTCGCGCGAGCGAAGGCACCGGCAAGGAGCGATTGCCCGCGTCGAAAACCGCGCGGACATTCGGGAGTCGATAGCTCGTCTCGAATAAGAGGACGTGTCGCAAAGAGAGCAGGAGCCACTCGGGGATAGCCTGATAGCCGTAGTCTACGAAGACCCCGCGACGAAGCACCTCGACGCCGCGTTCGGGGACCGTGAAGCGATAGCGCTCCGGGTTGGCGTAGTTGTCTTCGAGCCCGTCTAAGATGCCCAAGGAGCTCGGGTAATCGAGCACGAGCTCGCCGGTCATCACCATTTCGATGTCGAGCAGCGAGCCGTGGCTCGCGACATTGGGGAGCACGAGCCACATGCGCCCGAGATCATAGGGGCCGCGGCGCATGTAATATCCGCCCGCTTCGACGAGCTCACCTGCGACGTTGGCGTAGTTCGCGCCGAGCATGAGGATCGGCACCGCGCCGCTTTGTCCTCCGATATAGGGCAGCAAAGACCAGGTGGTGCGGGCGGTGACGTCGAGGCGCACGCCGCCTTTGGTCTCGGTGGCGCGCGTGGTGATCGCCGCGAAGACGCCGCGGTTCATGAGCTGCTGCACGTCGTCTGCCCATACGCGGGCGTCGAACATGTCGCCCGTCTTTAAGCGCATATTTCGCCGAAGGGCCTCGACCTTCACCGCGCCGTCGATGTGGTAGTCGATGGCGGCGATGCGCTTGCCGTCGTGTGCGCCGAGCTCGGCCCCCCCGGTCGCCACGCCTACTACTGTCAGCAATATGAAGAGCACGGTCGTTACTCGAGCGGAAGGGCACACACCGTCGCTAAAACCGCGATGCCCATCAGATAGCCCGCCCACGCCTCTTTTCTAACCAGGACCGCACGACCTTGGGTCTCGGCGGGGACATAGAAATACGGCAGCCATTGCACGACCATGGCCATGGTTTGCCCTACTTGGGGTAGCGCGTAGGCCAGTTGTCGAGGCAGCGAGAGCTGGTGATCGGTCTTGGACATGGTGTGGCGACGACGATTCGATCATAAGGGATCGATGCTGTCAATCGATGGGCGCTGATCGATCTGGACCGCTCGCTAATCCGGCCATGCTGGCTTTCCTGGCCGCTCGTTACGTCGTTTCCTTGGGCCTTCCGACACTAACCTTGGTAATGCGCGGACGCACGAACAGCTCGGCAACATCAACACCTAACGCAGCCGCTACGCGCAAAATGGTATCGAGACGTAAGTTGCGTGCCCCCTACGATCGGCGATACCCACGCTGGAGGGTGATGTGAATGCACTTTTGGGGATCAACGAGCTAACGGGCTGCTTCGAAATGGCAGCCCACATGGATGCAATCAGTTTGCTCGATAGATGACTGGTGCTGGTGCCTAGTGCTGGTGCCAGGCATCTGTTTATCATGAGCCTCTCGCATTTCCGTGCGGCTGCCATGAAAGCGAGCAACACGGATAAAATGGTGACCTGAGTGATCGAGAATTTCAAGGCTGAGGCCGTTCGACGCAGTCCGTAAAGCTTTCACTGAATTGGGTTCCGACTGCGTAGCGCCGTGATGCACTCAAGCTACGGGCACATGTAGTCGAGCGCTGCTGGGGATGCTCGCGTCACATTCGCGGAGGGCTCGCTGTAGGCATGCTGGACGTAATGCCGCTGGTTTCTCAGCGGCGTCTTGGTCGAAGTCGGGGTGGGCGTCCTCGCACGGCGCCCCAGATCGCGCGAATGGTCACGCTCGCCCTCGTCGCATCGTGGTCGTAGTACAGGTGATAGAGGGTTCGTTCGAGCAGCAGAACGCGTAGCCTCGGAAAGCCGGGGCGGGGCCGAAGGCGGCCAGCGTCAGGATGGTCACAGAGCAAGCCAATGGCCTTTGCCAGCTCGTCTTCAAATAGATAAGGGGCGTCTGAACGATTCTCGCGCCACCAGCTCGACGCGCGCCGGGCTTCGTCGTCGGCGCGCGCCGTGGTCAAAACACGCGCCTTCATTTTGAAGCGCGTAGCTCGCGGATGAGATCTTCGGCCGGGCGCACTCGGCCAGCTTCCTCATCCCGCCGCGACTCCTCGAGTGCAGCGTCAAGCTCACCGAGCTCACCTTCGTCGAGCAGGTCGATGGTCTCGTGAACGTCAAGCTCTAGCTCGGTGCCGTCTGGGTAATCAACGTGATCTTCAACGAGCACCGCCCGGCCGCTGCGTACTACTGCCTTCAAAGTACCCATACTTGTCATCGTAATCCTCTCCTGCCGCTCCGGCTATCACTGGCGCCCGAATAAACGCAATTCCTGGACCCTGGTCGGCTGTCTTTGAGCGAAGCTATTTATCGGCGCATTTGCGCGTTGATGCTTTCGGTGCGGTGGATTATGGACGCACCGCGGAGGCGTTGAGGCCTCGCGAGCTTACGGCGTGGCGGGGGAGAGATCTCGAGGAGCAAAGCACCATGCGTTCGGATATCGTCAAAAAAGGTCTCACGCGCGCGGGCAGCCGCGGGCTCTTGCGGGCCTGCGGGCTCGACCGGGCGGATCTCGACAAGCCATTCATCGGCGTCGTCAACTCCTACACTGATGTCGTCCCCGGCCACATCCACCTGCGGGCCTTGGCCGAGCGGGTGAAGGCCGCGATCCGCGCGAGCGGGGCTTTGCCCTTCGAGTTCAACACCATCGGCATCTGCGACGGCATCGCCATGGGCCACCTCGGCATGCGCTACTCTTTGCCGAGCCGCGAGCTCATCGCCGACACGGTCGAGTCCATGGTCATGGCGCACGGCTTCGACGCCATGGTGTGCATCTCGAACTGCGACAAGATCACGCCCGGGATGGCCATGGCCGCGGTTAGGCTCGACGTCCCGACGATCTTCGTGACCGGCGGGCCCATGCTCGCCGGCCGCGATGCGCACGGCAAGGCGGGAGATCTCATCACCATCTTCGAGGCGGTGGGCGCGGTGCAGAGCGGCAAGCTCGACGAGGCGGCGCTGCGAGAGCTCGAAGATAGCTGCTGCCCGGGCGCGGGGTCGTGCTCCGGGATGTTCACGGCCAACTCGATGAACTGCCTGCTCGAGGCCGTGGGCCTCGCGTTACCCGGCAACGGGACCATCCCCGCGGTGGACCCGCGTCGCCTCGAGCTCGCCGCAGCCGCCGGAGAGCGCATCGTCGGCCTCGTGCAAGACCAGGTGACGCCGCGCAGGATCGTCACCGCGCGCGCGCTCGACAACGCCTTCGTGCTCGACATGGCCATGGGCGGCTCCACCAACACCGTGCTGCATGGGATGGCTATCGCGCGCGAGGCCGGCGTGGCCTACGAGCTCGCGCGGCTCAACGAGCTTTCGGCGAAGACGCCGTGCATCTGCAAGGTGTCGCCCTCGAAGAAGGACGTGCACATCGAGGACGTCGACCGCGCGGGCGGCATCAGCGCGATCTTGCGTGAGGTGAGCCGCAAGCCGGGCCTGCTCGCGCTCGACGCGCCGACGGTCACCGGCAAGACCTTGGGCGAGAACATCGCCGCGGCCGAGATCAAAGACGAGCGCGTGATCCACAAGCTCGAGCAGGCGTTCACCGAGGACGGCGGCCTCGCCATCCTCTTCGGCAACCTCGCGCCCGACGGCGCGGTGATCAAGAGCGCGGGCGTCGATCCTGCCTGCTTCGTCTTCGAGGGCGAGGCCGTTTGCTTCGACTCGCAGGACGAGTGCCTCGAGGCGCTCGGACGCCAGGAGGTCAAGGCCGGCCAGGTCGTGGTGATCCGCTACGAGGGGCCGAAGGGCGGCCCGGGGATGCCCGAGATGCTCTCGCCGACCTCGATGATCGT
>CAYXQW010000270.1:0-4531 GCA_964466695.1 uncultured Bdellovibrionales bacterium | reverse complement strand
ACACGCCCGCCGTCGGTGCCGGCGCGCAGATCGGCCTGGATTAAGCGGCGGATGAAATCTACGCCTTGGGCTGGGGCAGGCTCGGCGGGGGGAGTGGGCACGTTATTTCACCTCTTCTAGTAAGCCGAAGGATCGATGGCGGAGACGATCTTGGCGAGCGCGTCTTTGTTGTCTTGGCGCATGGGGCAGAGCGGCAGGCGGTAGATCTCCTTTATGAGGCCGCGTATGGCGAGGGCGGCCTTGATGGGCATGGGGTTCGCCTCGATGAACATCGCCGCCACGAGATCGCGGAGCTCGTGGTGCAAGGCGCGGGCGCGCTCGACCTCGTCGCCGAGCGCGGCCTTCATCATGGTCGCCACGCGCCGTGGCAGCAGGTTCGACAGCACGCTTATCACCCCGTCGCCGCCGAGCAGCGCCGCGGGGCAGGCGGTGAAATCATCTCCCGATATGATGGCGAAGCGCGGGCCGGCGAGGGCGCGGATCGTCACCACCCGGTCGATCTCGCCCGTCGCTTCTTTGACGCCCACGACCCCGGGCAAGCCCGCGAGGCGCGCGAGCAGCTCGGGCTTTATGTCGCAGCCGGTGCGCCCGGGGACGTTGTAGACGATGACAGAAAGAGGCGTCGCCTCGGCCAGGGCCGCGTAGTGACGATAGAGGCCCTCGGGGGAGGGCTTGTTGTAGTACGGGGTCACGACCAGAGAGTGGGTCGCCCCGGCCCCGTGGGCGCGCTTTTGATGCTCGACGGACTCGGCGGTGCTGTTGGTGCCGGTCCCGGCGATGACGCTCGCGCGGCCGCTCACGCGGACGGCCACGCGCTCGACGACGCGGGCACGCTCCGCGGCGCTCAGCGTGGCGGCCTCGCCCGTGGTGCCGCAGGGCACGATGCCGTCGATGCCGCCTTCGAGCTGCAGGTCGCAGAGGGCGTCGATGGCGCCGAAGTCGATCGACCCATCGTCGTTCATTGGAGTTACGAGGGCAGTGAAAGTACCGCGAAGCGCGACAGACATAGGTGGCTCCTTGAAGCTACCGCGAAGACGCTAGAATGTTACGCCGAGGCGTGTGTTGATGGTCCAGGCGAAGTTGCCGTTCTGCTTCGACCCGGCGAGGTTCATGTTCCGAAAGCCCGCGAACGGCATCAGGATCCCGCCCGCGATGGCCGCTTTGAAGTTGGTCTTCGCGGCCGCCGTGCCGAGCATGCCGTACGAGAGCTCGGCGTCGAACTCGAGACCGAGCGGCAGCTCCTCGCCGTTGGGCGTGGAGCTCTTCAACATGGCCTGCGAGTAGATGGCGGCGAGGCTGCCGCCGATCTCGTTGCCGAAGAGCGCCGACACCTCGGGGCGGACGTACCAGGCGTCGGTGACGGTGCCGATGATGCGGTTGAAGAGGAGGAGATCGATTTGATAGGCCGGGTTGAACTGGAAGTTGTTGAGGCCGTCGTCGAAGCGCGAGGTCGCCTCGACGTGCCCGAACTGCGTGCGCGCGTAGTCCTGCGCGCCGAAGCCCGGCGCCGAGTCCCCCGTGGCGACGCCGCTCTTTAAGCCGATCGTCGTGCCCTCGTAGTCGCCCGAAAAGCGCCAGGCCGCCTCGAGCGCGGCGCCGAACTGGTTGAGCGATACCTTGCGCACCGTGGCCGTGCCCTCGTCGCCGAAGGGCGCCGCGGTGTGCAAAAACGAGCCCATGACGGCGCCGCCTTCGAGCCCGAGCTCGAGCGCGCCGAAGTACCACTTGAGGTAGCCGTCGCCGATGAACACGTTGGAGTTGCGCCGGTCCTCGGCGATCGAGGAGAGCGCGGGCGATAGCTCGTAAGAGCCGCCGCCTCCATAATACCCGGCGTCGAGATCACGGGCCTGGCGCCGCCAGCCAGCGGAAACTCCGAAGTTGAATACCTGCTGGCCGCTCGTTATGCGCTCGTGGATGTCGTCGGGCGGATCGAGCTTGAGGAGCTGAATGGTGTATTGCTCGGCGTCGTCCCACAAGACGGCGTCGATGCCGGGCCGCGAGGCGTCGGTGAAGGGCTGGAAGAAGGGGCCGCTCGAGATCCAGTCGAACATCGGCACGAACAGGAGATCCGCGAGCTTG
The DNA here is from genome assembly GCA_964466695.1 of uncultured Bdellovibrionales bacterium. Taxonomy (GTDB): domain Bacteria; phylum Myxococcota; class XYA12-FULL-58-9; order XYA12-FULL-58-9; family JAFGEK01; genus CAYXQW01. The sequence goes on along the minus strand of CAYXQW010000270.1, from coordinate 2,452 downwards.
AAGGTGAGGGCGATGCGGTCGGCGATATCGCCGCCGTCGCAGTTGAGGCAGTCGCCGGCGTTCGCCATCATGCCGAGGCCGAACGCGGACGGCATCCGGCCGAAGCGCAGCTCGATCTGCTCGTCGAGCGCGGTGAGCTTGGCGTAGAGGTGCTTGACCGCGATGCTGTCGGTGACGGCGTTCTCGCCTCGCGTTACCGTCTCTTGGCCGCGCGACAAGATGTTGAGCGGCGTGCTCTGGTCGGTGGCGAAGCCCATCCTCGGCGTGCTCCCGAGGATGACGTTGTCGAGGAGGTCGGTGGTGGCCACGATCTGGATGTTCTCGCGTGCGTTGATGGTGGCCTTGAGGCGGAGGCGCATGTCGGCGCCGGTGAAGTCCGCGTTATCGCCATTCAGGACCGGATAGCGCGGGCGCGGCTGACGCATCTCGTACTCGGTGATGGTGGCGTTGCCGAAGTTTACGCGTCGCAAGACATCCGAGCGCAGGCGATAGTAGCCGGAGAGGTCGAGCAGCGCGGTCTTCGGCTGCACGAGCTCCCAGTCGGCGCTGTTCCATTCGGCGAGAGGTACCTCGGAGTCCTCGGGGGCGCTCTCGGGGCGGGGCTGCGCCGGGACGGGCGCGGGGGGCTCCGCGGGTGGTGGTGGCAGCGTGGGCGCGGTTGCCTCCGCGGTCTCGTCTGCCGTGGGCTCTACGGCCTGCGCGAAGGACGCCGCCGGGATGGCCACGAGCAACATTGTGATTGCGAGAGAGTGCGAGACCATGCGTGAAGCTCCAGAGTCTTTTGGCGTTGCCGGGGGACGAAGCGCCCGCCGCGGCGGCCTTCTATAGCTCGGCCGACTCCACGTCTTCAAGGCCTCGCCAAGCAAGGTGTGGCAAACCAGCACACACGAGCAGCCAAGGCGCAATTATGATAAAACAATCTGACGAGATAACTGTATTTGGAATAGGAGATGGCGGAATGATACGTGCTCAGAATAGTTGGTTCTGGAAGTTGCAGCTCGGTATGGTCGCGATCTTGATCGGGGGTCTCGTGACGGCGTGCGCGGGCGGCTCGGTGAGCGCGAGCGGTGCGACAAGCACGGATGACTCGACAGACCCGAATGCCCCGTCGGATCCGGACGATCCGCCGGACCCGGATGTCCCCGTCGGTCACGACCCGATCACTCCGGGCGAATACAACCTCGGGACGAACTTCGAAAGCATCGAGTACTGGTCCAACTCCGCGCCCTTGGCCGACATGGCGCGCGCGTTCTGCACGAATCAACCGAGCTGTTGGCAGCAACCCGACGCGGATATCGAGGTCGCGGTAGATGGTGACGGGTATCCGACCGAGCCGGCCTGCACGACGACGTGGGCCCCTTACCCGTCGGGCGAGTACGCCGTTACCTGGGAGGGGACCGGCAGCGTCTCGATCGAAGGCAACGGCCACATCTTCACCCCCGGCAGCGGCAACTCGGGGACTTTGAGCTTCGTCGCCGACTCGCCGCCGCGGATCTGCGTGACGCCTGGGGTGTCGCAGCTTCGGATCATGTCGCCGGCGACCGAGGCGATGCCGGGCGCGGCCTTCCGCCAGCGCTTCCTCCGGCGGATACAGCCCTTCTCGACCTTGCGGATGATGGACCTCGCCAAGACCAACTATAACTTCGCGGTCACCTGGCCCGAGCGGGCCTGGCCGCAGGACTTCAGCAGCGCTCGCGGGCACGGCATGCCGTACGAGGAGATGATCCGGCTCGCCAACGAGGCTGACAGGGATCTCTGGGTCAACGTCCCGCCGTTCGCCGACGACAACTACGTCTGCCGAATGGCGCGGCTGTTTAGGTACGGCGAGCCTGGGAGCAAGACGGACGCCGGTGACTGCGATCCGAGCGCTCCGGGCGCGCCGCCGGCGGGCGCGGTGACGCTGACCCCGGGCCTCAGGCTCTATGTCGAGCTGGGCAACGAGCTGTGGAATTCGGCCTTCCAGGTCTGGCACGAAATCCATTGTATGGTGCACGGCACCGACGATAACGGCTCGAGCGATGATTGCCTCAGGACTGCACCGACGAGCGCGATCGGCGCGGCGGCGCTCGCCGACACGACCCTCCCGTGGGATGAGGAGAACATTTGGGCCAAGGCAGCGCAGTACAAAGGGGTGCTCAACGCGAGGGTCGGCACGGTGTTCAAGACCGTGTTCGCCGGTGCTGCCAATGAGCTGATCGTCGTCATGGACGGACAGGCCGCGTGGCCTGCCGACGCCGAGACAAGGCTCTCCTTCATCACGGCGGCGTACGGGGAGGCTTCGGCGAGCGTCGACGCCTTGGCGGTTGCGCCCTACATCCACCACGAGGATGCTCCACCCGATAGCCTCGACGAGCTCTTCCCCTTGCTGCTCGCTGATCTTCCCCAAAACCGCGATTGGATCACCCAGAGCAAGGATCTGGCGGACGAGTACGGGCTTCGCTTCATCGCCTAC
>CAYXQW010000269.1:0-4554 GCA_964466695.1 uncultured Bdellovibrionales bacterium | reverse complement strand
TCGAGCTCGAGCCCGCCGGCTTGCTCGGGAGACATATAGGCGATCTTGCCCTTGAGCAGCCCGGTGCCCGTCTTAGTCGCGCGCGCCGCCGCCTTGGCGATGCCGAAGTCCATCACCTTCACGTCGCCCGAGCGGCTCAACATGATGTTGTGAGGGCTGATGTCCCGATGCACGATGTGCAGCGGACCGTGCTGCTCGTCGGCGAAGGTGTGGGCGTAGTGGAGCCCTTGCGCCACCCCCTCGCCGATCGCGGCCACCTCGGCGAAGGTCAACGGGCGATGCTGCTCGGTCGCGGCGCGCATGACCTGCCGCAGATCGGCGCCGTCGACATACTCGAGCGCCATGAAGTAGAGCTCGCCCACCTTACCGAAGTCGTACGTCTGCGCGATGTTGGGGTGCGAGAGCCGACCCGCCACCACGGCCTCGTCGATGAACATCCGCACGAATTCCGGGTTGGCGCTGAACTGCGGCAAGATGCGCTTGATGACGACCAGCTTCTGAAAACCGGCGTCGCGATCGAACGTGGCGAGGAAGATCTCGGCCATGCCGCCGAACGCTATGCGGCGCAACAGGCGATAAGGGCCGAAACTATCTTCTCCCATCATCAGATTGCCGCTCCGAAACTATCCCTCATGCACACCAGAACGCCGGGTTCAGATATCAACTCGGGCTCAAACACAAAAGAAAAAGCATCACCCCTTCAAAACCACCTCTTCGTCACCATCCTCGTCACGCCCGAAAGCCTCACGCTGCGCGGGGTGCGAAAACCCCGGACGCGGCCTTCGGCGCACACCCTCGCCCTCCTCTTTCTGCTCGCGCGCCGGCTCCATGCTCGCTGCCCGCCGCGCGAGCACGACCCCGAAGGGCTCTATGGGCTCCTTGCGGGCGCTCTTCTCGAGCTTTTGCACGCGCTGCTCGATCTCCTCGATGCGCTCCTTGGTGTTGCCCATCCCCTTGCCGACCAGGACCGTGCGCGGCTCTACCCTGCGTTCGTCATAAATGCCCATCGAACAATCATAGCACCTCGCGCGCGGTCACAAAGCTCACACCAGACAAACTTCCAAGTGGTGCACACGAGGCTTCGTTGATAAGTTCATCGAACGGTACCATGGGGGGGGTTAAGGTGAGCGTATGACGCAAGATCTGTTCGACGAGCACCTGGTGTGGTTGCTCAAGGTGAGCCGGAGCATGCTCGCCACGCGCGATCTCGACCGGCTCTTGGTGCTCATCACCGACGCCTTCGTCGAGCTCACCGAGGCCGAGCGCGGCTTCTTGCTGCTCAAAGACCGTGAGACCGGCAAGCTCTCGCAGCGCGTCGGGCGCACCAAGGACGGCGTCGACATCGCCGAGCAAGAGGCGCGCATCTCCACCATCGCCACCCGCGTCTACCGTGAGAACAAGGCCGTGTTCGCCACCGATACGAGCGCGCAAGACGACCTCGTCGCGCGCCGCTCGATCCATGATCTGCGCCTCAAGATGATGGTGTGCGTGCCCCTCGGCACCGAGAGCGAGATCCTCGGCGTCATCTACGCCGACGGCAGGTCGAGCCTCGACAAGGTCTTCACCAACACCAACCGCCGCACCTGCGAGATGCTGGCCGAGCACGCCGCCGCGGCCATCGAGAACGCGCGCATGTTCGAGCGCGCCACCAACGATCCGCTCACCGGCTTGCCGAACTCGAGCCACTTCCTCTTGCAGCTCGCCAAGGTCATGCGTGAGGCGACCTTTGCGTCGCCGGCCGGCGTCATCCTGCTCGACATCGACTCTTTCAAGCGCGTCAACATGATGGCCGGCGCCGAGATGGGCGACCGGGCCCTCATGGACATCGCGAGCACGCTGCAAGACGTGATGCGCGCCGATGGCCTCGTGGCGCGCTACGGATCGGACAAGTTCGCCGTCTTGCTCCCCTCGGAAGAAGAGCCCACAATCGCCCTCCGCCTCCACGACGTGGCCGAGCGCGCGCGCGCGGCGATCGCCACCAAAACCTATCACGGCGTAGGTATGAGCGCCTCGATAGGCGGCGTGGCCTTCCCGACGGAGCAGGGCGAGAGCTCGGCGAGCGCGCCCGATATCGTCGCCGCGGCCGACGACGCCCTCTGCAAGGCCCGCGCCCGGGGCTCAGGTCAGGTGGAGATCACGGCCACGCGAGCCCACAAGGACGTCAAGCGCCCCGAGGGCTCAGCCTGAGCAAGACGAGGTGCGGCGCGACGCCCACGACGCGCACGGTCTTGCGACGATTGGCGGCGCCGCCCACGATCTCGACTTGCGCGCGCGCGACGCGCAGCTCCTCCGCCAAAAAGCGCACCAACATCTCGTTGGCCTTACCGTCCACCGGCGGCGCGGTGAGCTGCACCTTGAGGCGGTTGTCGTGCACCCCCATCACCCTGTTGCGCGAGCCCCGCGGCGAGACGAGCACGTCGAGCATGACATCATGAGACGAAGGCGCCATCCAGGCGGGGTACTCGGTCAAAACTAACAACCTTGCGCGCGCTCATCCAGCGCCGGGGGCGCCGGGGCGCGCACCCTGTCGAGCACCATCACGGTGGCGTCCACAGGCTCGCGCTCGCCCGTCTGCTCTTGCAGCTCGAGCAGCCGCGTGTGGGTGTTCAAGATGCCGCGCAGCTCCTCGATGGCCCGCACCCTCTGACGCTTGAGCTCACCCACCTCCTCGAGGATCTTGGTGACGCGGGTGTGCGCGTTGTAAACGATCTTATCCGCGCGCACCTCGGCCTCGGAGATCAAGAGCTCGGCCTCCTTGCGCGCCTGCTCGCGGATGTCCTCGATCGCGCGCTGCGCCGTGAGCATGGCCTCGCGCAGCGTCGTCTCGCGATCGCGGTGCTCTTCGAGCTCGTGCTGAAACCTACGAACATCGGCCTTGAGCTCGCTGTTTTCGCGCGCGAGCTCGCCGAGCCGCTGCGCCACCACATCGAGGAACCCTTGCACCTCGCGGCGATCGTATCCCCGCCAGCGCGCGAGGAACTGCTGTTGTTGCACATCGATCGGGGTCAGCTTCATGCCTCGCTCCTTGTGCGCTCGCGCGCGCCGAAGATGGCCGTACCCACACGCACCATCGTCGAGCCCGCGGCGATCGCGCTCTCGTAGTCATCGGTCATTCCCATCGAAAGCTCGCTCGCCGCCGCTCCCTCGGGCGTCGCCCGCAAAAGCGCGGACAGCTCGCGCAGCGCCTCGAAGTAAGGTCGCGAGCACGTGTCCACGGGTGGAATACCCATGAGGCCGAGCAGCCTGAGCCCGGGCATCAGCGCCACCTCGCGCGCAAAAGCGACGGCCGCGTCGGGATCGACGCCGCCCTTTTGCGGCTCGCGGCCGAGGTTCACCTGCACGAGCACCGCCAGCTCCCCCTCTTGCGCGCGCCGCGAGAGCTCGAGGGCCAGCTCCAGCCGATCCACGGAGTGCACAACGTCAACCGTCGGCAGCACCTGCTTGACCTTGTTACGCTGCAACCTGCCGATGAAGTGCCAGCGCGCCTTCTTGCCCGCATGCACGAACGCCGCGGTCTTCTCGAGGAGGCCCTGCGCGGTGTTCTCGCCGAAGTCGCGTACCCCGAGGTCGTAGAGCTCGAGGGCGCGCTCGGCGGGCTGCTTTTTTGAGACGGCGATGAGACGCACCTCGGAGGGGTCCCGCCCGCTCGCCCGCGCCGCCGCTTCGATCCGGCGGCGCACATCGTCAAACCTCGCGCTAAGGCTCATGACACCGCCTCGAAAGCCGCGATCACCTCGCGCAACGGCAAGCCGACGATGTTGGTGTAAGAACCCTCGACGCGATCGACGAGCCCGCCGCCCTCGCCTTGAATGCCGTACGCGCCGGCCTTGTCCAAAGGCTCGCCGGTTCGCACGTAGCGCTCAACCTCGGCCTCGGCGAGCGCGCGGAAGACCACCTTCGTTACGACCGCGCCGCTTTGCACCCGCGTGTCCTTACGCACGAAGAACCCGGTGATCACCTCGTGCGCCTTGCCCGAGAGCAACCGCAACATGCGCGCCGCGTCCGCGGCGTCTATCGGCTTGGGCAACAACTCCCCCCCGAGCACCACGATCGTATCGGCGGCCACCACCACCTCACCTGGAGCCTCGACGCCCTGCGCCTTGGCCGCCGCCAGGGCGCGCGCCCCATCGGACGGAGCCCCCCCGGGCCAACGCTCATCGATCCCCGAAGGCGCGACCACGACCGTAAAGCCTGCCGCCTCGAGCAACATACGCCGACGCGGCGAAGCGGAGGCGAGCACGACACGTCCTCTCGAGACACTCATACGCGGGATTTTACGGGCACGACGCCAGGCATCGCAATTTTCGCGCGACTAGTTTGACGGGGACTAGAACGCCAATCAGTTTGAAAAGCCTGCTGCAACGCGGATTTTCGGCCTACTCCGGGCGGCCTCGTTGCTGCGCTGCTCGAAATAGCACAACTATTCCTCTGCTGCTCGCTCCTCGGGCGCCCGGCTCGGCACGAAACTCCGCGTTTCGCGACGGCTTTCAAACCGATCGGCGTTCTAGTCTCGACTTGAGCACTTTTGGAGCCACGGGGCGCCTGTCGTGCTTG
>CAYXQW010000268.1:0-4560 GCA_964466695.1 uncultured Bdellovibrionales bacterium | reverse complement strand
CGGGCTCGTCACCACGGCGACCACCCGCGGGAAGCTGGGGAGCAAGCGCTTGCGCTCACGAGCGAAGAGCCCCTCCGCCATCAACCGAGCCTTGAGCTCCTCGAACGCCGCTTGCAGCTCCCCCGCGCCGAAGGGCAGAAGGCGCTCGACGACGAGCTGGTAGCGGCCGTAGGCGTTGTAGATCGTCAAGCGCCCGCTCGCTATCACCTCGAGACCGTTCTCGAGAGCCAGCGCTTGCGCCATGGCCTCCCGGCGAAACATCACCGCGCCGAGCTGCCCGTCACGATCTTTCAGACAAAAGTAGTGATGCCCCGCCACCACCTTGTGCCCCGAGACCTCCCCGCGCACCTTCACGAACGCGAGCTGCTGCTCGAGCAACGCGCGGGCGCGATTGTTGATCTCGGTTACCGAAAAGAGCTCGGCGCGCACGCGCGGCATCAAGGGGCGGTCTCGTACTGCTCGAGCAAGAGCCGCACCTGCTCGACGTCGTCGGCGTTGGGGCTCACCTTGAGATATTGCTTGTAATGTTTGGCGGCGCGCGTCTGATTGCCGGCACGCGCATAAGCGATCCCGAGACCACGATAACACCCGCCAAATTCGGGGTCGGCTTGCACGCATTGATTGAACAGGTCGATGGCTTGTTCATTGTCTCCAGCTTTGACCTGCGCCACTGCCTCCCTATAGAGCGCCTGCACGTCCACCTTGGCCGGAGGCGCGGGGCGGCTCGGCGGCGGCGCGGGGCGGCTCGGTGGCGGCGATGGCCGCGGCGGCGCGCGCGTTGGCGTGGGGGAAGCCACGCGTCGATCCTTCGCCCGTAGCCGCTCGACCTCGGCGCGGATCTCGGCCGCCTCACCGCGGCTGCTGTCGATCTTGGAGATCTCCGCCGCCCGCGCGAGCGCGCTCTCGGCGTCTTGCTCGTCGATCGAGGCCCGAGCCTTCGCCAAAAGCTCGTTGATGAAGGCCCCCTTTACGCGCTCGGCCAAGACCCGCGACTGCTCAGCGTAGACGCTCGTCACCGGCAGCCCCTGCAAAGCCCGCCAGGCCGACGCCCAGTCACCGAGCTCGACCGCCCTCTGCGTCTCCTCGTACTTGGCCTGCGCCTGCCGCTCGGACTGGGCCTTGACCAGGATCTCTCGCGCCGAGACATTTTGCGTATCGAGCTTGAGCACCTGGGTCGCCATGTTCGCCGCTTGCTCCCACTTGCGTTGGGCCAACAGGCCATGGCCACGACCGAGCATGGTGTCGATCTCTCCCGAGATCACGTTCACCTCGTTTTGCGAGCCCGCGAGCTCCGCATAAGGACGCGGGCGCACGAGCAGCACGATGACAACAGCGATGACCGCCACCAGCGACAACCCACCGATCGCCAACAAGGGCCACGGCAGGCTCCGCAGCGAAGCGGCCACCAAGCCGCGTTCACGCCTTGTGGAGCCGAGCTCCTCGTCCTCGTCGTCGCCACGACCACGCGACGAGGCGGCGACCGACGCCTGCTCCTCGGAGGTGAGCTTGTAGCTCCCTCCGGGCGGCACGAAGCGCAGCTTGACGTGCCCGAGCTCGATCAAGTCTCCTTGCTTGAGCTCGGTCTGCGCGTAGGCCTCGCCGTTGACCAGCGTGCCGTTCGCGCTCTGCAGATCGACCAGCAGGTAGCGCCGGTTGGTGAAGGTGATCTTCGCGTGATGCCGCGAGACCGAGCGATGATCGATGGCGATGTCGTTCTCCGAGGTGCGGCCGATGATGACCTCGGTCTTGCCGATCTCAAAGTCACGCCCGGCGAACTTGGTGCTCACACACACGAGCTTGGCCTTGCCACCCGCGATGCTCGCGGCGCGCGACCGCGGCGCACGCAGCTCCGGCGCGTCCATACGGATGATGGACGTGGCCTCGTGGACCTCGGGCTCTTGCACGACGCGCTGCGGCGAAGGAGGAGGCTGCTCCGCGCGCACGATCGACACCGACTGGCCCATACCGCTCGCCGAGGGCTGGGGCTCCGCGGGCATACGGATCTCGGTCTTGGTCACCTCGGCCTCGGGCACCATCGTACGCTGGGTCGTCTCCTCGGAGCGCTGCGCCAAACCCTCGCCGCGCAGCTCGAGGTGGAAATCCCCAACGCGGACGAGGTCGCCGCTCCGTATCTCGTGCCGCCCCTTTATACGGTCGCCGTTCACCCACAGGCCGTTGTAGGAATCGAGATCCTCGACGAACACCACCCCGCTCTCGGCGACGAGCCGCGCGTGTTGCCGCGAGACGTTCCGCTCGTTGAGGCGGATGGTGTTGCTCTCCAGGCGGCCGATGCTGACCGCGCCGAGCTCTACGGGGACAGCTTCGCGGTGTCCTTCATCGTCTTCGATGATGACCTTGAATGCGGAAGTATCGGACACAATCTTCTCCAACAAGCCCAAAAGATCGAACCTCGACGCGAACATGCACGCTAGCACAGCCGCGTCATAATCCTCAACAAGCCCCCCCGCAGAGATCTACGCCAAGCCCGATCCCTCGGGTTGACGAAGGAAGGGTCCGGGCGTTTACTCGCGGCGCGACCGACGATAGGGATCTTAAGACATGAACGAAGAGGATCTTGATCTACGAGGATTGGACACACGCGAGCGCGCGCTCCTTGCGGAGCACGGCTTCGACCACGCGTCCTTCATGAGGCTACGGCGAGAGCTCGCCGCGGGAGAGTTTCCGCCCTCACGAAACATCGAGACGAGCCCGCTCACCCCACCCTCCGAGCGCGACCTCATAACCCCGCCGCCGCAGGGTAGCCGAGAGGCCCAAGAGCTCGAGCACCTGGGCAGCGCCGCCATCGCCGAGGGCAAGGTCGCCGTGGTCGTGCTCAACGGCGGCATGGCCACCCGCTTCGGCGGCGGCGTCAAAGGGGTGGTGGAGGTGTGCGACGGCAAGAGCTTCATCGCGCTGCGCCTGCTCGATGTCGCGCGAGCTTGCGGGCCTGTCCCCGTCTTTCTCATGAGCTCGTTCGCCACCGCCGCCGCCACGCGCGATCACCTCGCGCAGAGCGAGTACTTCGGCCTGCCACCCGCGAGGGTGTGCGTCTTCACGCAAGGCATCAGCATGCGCCTCACCCCCGAAGGCGAGCTCGCGCGCGACCACGAAGGCCGCGTCTCCTTCTATGCCCCGGGTCATGGCGACCTCTTCGAGCGGCTCGCGGCCACGCGCGAATACCAGAGCTTCGTCGAGCGCGGCGGCAAGCATGTCGTCGTCTCCAACGTCGACAACCTTGGAGCCAGGCTCTCACCGCTCATGCTCGGCGCCCACATCGCCCAGGCCAAGCCCATCACCGTGGAGGTGACGCGACGCCTGCCCAAGGAACCGGGCGGCGCCCCCGCCAGGCTCCTCGGCCGCCTGCAGGTCATCGAGAATTTTCGTTTCCCCCCGAGCTTCGACCAAGACAGCATCAGCGTGTGCAACACCAACACCATGATCGTCGACACCTCTGCGGTCCGCGCCGACTACCCGCTCACCTGGTTCCGCGTCGACAAGACGGCCGGCGGCGCGAACGTGGTGCAGTTCGAGCGCCTCATGGGCCAAGCCACGGCCTTCTGCGACAGCTCCTACATCGTGGTGCCGCGCACAGGTCCCGAGAGTCGGTTCTTGCCGGTGAAGACCCCTGACGATCTGCTAAGCTTGAAGGAGATGGTGCCAAAAGAGCGCTGCTCATGAAGCTCATGACGTCGCGGGCGAGCACCTTCTTACGGCGCAGCTCGGCTTCTTCCTCTGCACGAAGGGCCTACAAGCTCACGGCCGAGATCACCGCCGCGAACTGATCGCGCCGCGACACTGTCGTTGTATGGCCTCGACGTCTATCCCGTACTCCTCGACCTTGCGATGGATCGTCGAGCGGGAGAGGCCCAGCGCCGCCGCCGCCTCGGTCTTGCTGCCATAGTGACGGGCGAGCTCGGCCACGATGGCCTCGCGCTCGAGCTCGCACAAGGTGCGCTGGCGCGACACGCTCTCGGTCTCGACGCGTGACCGCAAGGTGCTCGGGGTGAAGACGATGTCGTCGGCGCCGAGCACGTTGGCCTGGCGCATGAGCACGGCGCGCTGCAAGGTGTTGCGCAGCTCGCGCACGTTGCCGGGCCACTCGTGCTCGACGAGCTTGGCGATGGCCTCGTCCGACAAGACGACCCGCTCGCCGGGCGGCGTGAACTCCTCGATGAAGTAGTGCGAGAGCTCGGGGATGTCCTCGCGACGCTCGCGCAAGGTCGGCAGCTCGAGCGTCAGGACGTGCAGGCGATGGTAGAGATCTTCGCGAAAGGCCCCCGCCGCCACCTCTTGCTCGAGGTGACGATTGGTCGCGGCCACGAGCCGCACGTCGACCTTGAGGTTCTCGACGCCGCCGACGAGGCGGACCTCGCCCGTCTCGAGGACCCGCAGGAGCTGCGGCTGCAACGCGAGGGGCAGCTCGCCGATCTCGTCCAAGAACAAGGTCCCGCCGTTGGCCGCCTCGAACGCCCCGACCTTGCGCGCCACCGCCCCCGTGAAGGCGCCCTTCTCATGGCCGAACAGCTCGGACTCGATCAGCGACTTGCCGAGCGCGCCGCA
>CAYXQW010000267.1:0-4569 GCA_964466695.1 uncultured Bdellovibrionales bacterium | reverse complement strand
TGCGCGCGACCCTCATCTCTTTCTTCGCCGAAGGCGGCGGCGACGAGCACGCCCAGTGCCGCTTCGTGGCGCGCTATGCGTGGTTACGAGAGCGGCTCCACTTCGACCCGCAGCGGCTGCCGCCGCGGTCGTGTCCGGCCTTCGAGCTCTGGCAAAAGACGCTCGACGCCGGCTCGATGACGTTGGTGTTTTCGGCCGCCTATTTGAACGCGCCGGCGTCGATGTATGGCCACACGTTTCTGCGTATAAATCGCCGCACGTCTTCGAGCGACCTGCTCGCCACCGCCGTGAGCTTCGCCGCCGAGCCGACCACCCTCAACCCCGTTTTGTATACGATCATGGGTCTCGGCGGCGGCTTCCCCGGGCGCTTTGCGGCGCTGCCGTACTACATGAAGATCGAGGAGTACTCCAACTTCGAGTCCCGCGATCTCTGGGAGTACGACCTCACGCTGTCGCAAGCCTCCGTCGACGCGGTGCTGCGTCACCTGTGGGAGCTCGACAGCACCTACTTCGACTATTTCTTCGCGTCCGAGAACTGCTCGTATCACCTGCTCGGCCTCCTCGACGTCGGCCTTACGGGTGAGCGCTTGGCCTTGGAGTTCTCCTCGATCACCACGCCTGTCGACTCGCTGCGCGCGGTCTTGGCGCGGCCGGGCTTGGCCAAGCCGGCGCGCTTTCGACCTTCGCTTGTGTCGCGCATGAACGCCTATCGTCGGGAGCTCTCGGGTAAAGAGGCGGCGCTGGCCGCGAAGCTCGCGAGCACGAACGACGCCGACTTCACGCCGCTTGCGCTCCTACCGAGAGAGCGGCAGGCGCTCGTCCTCGAGGCCGCGGGCACCTATTGGCGCTACAAGTACCAGCGGCCGAAGACCGACACCAGCGTCGCCGCGCGCGAGGGAAAAGCCCGCGAGCAAAAGCTCTTGGCGGCGCGCGGGGCGCTGCGGGTCACCATCGAGCCCCCAAAGGTGCCGGCGCCAGCGCCGCCCGAGCGCGGGCACGCGACGAGCCGCGTTGGTGCCGGGATCGGTGCGCGCGTAGGCGGCGAGGCCTTCGCGACGCTCGGCCGGCGCCTGGCTCTACATGACCTGCTCGATGACCAGCGCGGCTATACACAAGACTCGCAGCTCGAGATGGGATCGCTGCGCTTACGCTTGGAGCCGCGGCGGGCGGGGGATTTACGAGAGCATACAGATATCGTCGTGGTCGACCGCTTCGAGGCTTTGAGCATCGTCTCGTTCGCGCCTTGGCGCGGCTTCGTACGTATGCCGTCTTGGCGCGTTTCGCTCGGCTACGGCTTGGCGGATGAGCAAGATCCCACGCGCTGGTCACGCACGGCGGCGCGCTTGGCCGGCGGCCCCGGCCTTTCGGCGGCGTTCTTCGGCTTGGGTCATCACCTCGTATATGCTTTTGGTGACCTTAAGCTCGCGGCGGGTCCGGCCTTTCGGCCAAACTATCGCGTGGCCACGGGTGTCTCTCTGGGTGCGATCCTCGAGCCTTTGCCGTCGTGGCGTCTTGCGGCCGAAGGCAGCTACAGCGCGCGCCTTTTGGGCGATGAGCGAGCGCGGCGGCACGGCTTTGAGGTGAACCTCTCGACGGGGCTCGCGTTTAGCCGCACCTTGGCGCTGCGCTTCGTCGGCACGGCGACGGTCGACGCGAAGACCGGGGTTTTGGAGCTCTACCATTACTACGGGCCCTAACCTTGCGTCTTCGCTCGCAGCTTGCCATGGGGGGCCGCATGACCTCCTCCTTGGCCATCCGCTGCGCGGGGCTCGTCAAGCGCTACGAGCCCGATGTCCTGGCCGTGTCGGGGCTCGACCTCGAGGTGCGGCGGGGCGAGTGCTTCGGGCTCCTCGGGCCGAACGGGGCCGGCAAGACGACCACCGTCGAGATCTTGGAGGGCATCTTGCCGCCCACCGCGGGCGAGGTCTCGGTGCTCGGCCTCGATTGGCGGCACCACGCGCAAGAGCTCCGCGCGCGGATCGGCATCACCTTGCAGGAGACCCGGCTGCCCGAGCGCATGACGGCTCGCGAGATCCTGGGGCTCTTCCGCTCGTTCTATGCTCACGGCCGCGATCCTGAGGAGCTCTTGCAAAAAGTCGAGCTCAAAGAGAAGGCTGCGACTTGGTACGAGCGCCTCTCGGGCGGGCAAAAGCAGCGCCTGGCAGTGGCCTGCGCGCTCGTCGGCGACCCCGAGCTGCTCCTGCTCGACGAGCCCACCACCGGCCTCGACCCCCAATCGCGGCGGCAGCTCTGGGAGCTCATCTCGGACCTCCGAGCGCAGGGCCGCACGGTCTTGCTCACCACCCACTATATGGACGAGGCCGAGCGGCTCTGCGATCGGGTCGCCATCGTCGACCGCGGCCGTGTCATCGCCCTCGGCACGCCGCGCGAGCTCATCGACCGCGTGGTGGGTCACGAGGTGATCGAGCTCGCCCCCGCACAAGACGTCCTCACCGAGGACGAGCTTAGTGCCTTGCCGAGCGTCACGGCCGTGCGCCGGCTGCCCGATGGCTTCGCGCTCACGGCGACAGAGGTCCACGTGGCGGTCCCGGCCTTGCTCGCGCACCTCGCCCACCGCGGCGTGGGCTTGCTCCGGCTCGGCACCCACTCGGCCACGCTCGAGGATGTGTTCGTGACCCTGACAGGACGAAACCTTCGTGAATAACTCGCACCCCATCTTGGCGCTCACGCTCGCGCGGATCCGACTGTTCTACCGCGAGCCGGGCGCGATGTTCTGGACCTTCGGCTTTCCCATCCTCATCTCGCTCGCCCTCGGCATCGCCTTTAGCGACCGCCCTCCCGAGCCTGCGCGCGTGGCTGTTACGACATCGGCGCCGGCGATCGAGGCCGAGCGGCTCTTCGAGGCTCTGCGCGGCGCGGCGGGCCTGCAGGTCTCGCTGCTCGCGCCGGCCGCCGCCGCCGCCGAGCTGCGAGCGGGTCGCATCGATCTCGTGGTGGTGCAAGGCTCGCCCCTCACCTACCGCTTCGACGCCGCGCGGCCCGAGGCGCGGCTCGCGCGCGCGTTGGTCGACGCCGAGGTGCAGCGAGCCGCCGGCCGTCGCGATCCCTTGCTCACGACCGACGCTTTGGTGACCGAGCCCGGCGCGCGCTACATCGACTTCCTCGTGCCGGGCCTCATCGGCATCAACGTCATGTCGAGCGGTATGTGGGGCATAGGCTACGTCATCGTAGAGACGCGCAGCCAGAAGCTCTTGAAGCGGATGCGCTCGACGCCCATGCGACGCGCGCATTTCCTCCTGTCGTTCGTGCTCATGCGCCTTGGCTTCGCCGTGCTCGAGCTGCCGGTGCTGCTCCTCTTCGCGCGTTACGTCTTCGGCGTCATGGTGCAAGGCTCGTGGCTCTTGCTCATCGGGGTGACGCTGCTCGGCGCGCTCACGTTCGCGGGGCTCGGGATCCTGGTGGCCTCGCGCGCGCGCAACACCTCCACGGTGACAGGTCTCATCAACCTCGTCATCATGCCCATGTTCATCTTGTCGGGCGTGTTCTTCTCGTCGTCCAACTTCCCCGCCTTCATGCAGCCCATCATCAAGATCCTGCCGCTCACCGCGCTCAACGAGTCGCTGCGCGCGATCGTCAACGAGGGGGCGGGGCTCATGGTCATCGCGCCGCGCCTTTTCGTGTTGGTCGCAATCGCGGTCGTGGCCTTCTTTTTGGGCCTCAAGATCTTCCGCTGGAGCTAATCGACGTACCCGAGCGAGCGCAGCCGCTCCAGCTCCTCATCGGCGAAGGGCGTCGCCGCGGGCTTTTGTGCTTCGCGCGCGGGCTTTGACGCAGCCGCGGAGGCGGCGCCGCGCGGCTTGGGTAAAAGCTCCGGCACGAGCAGCTCTTGCGCCACGCGGCCCGGGAGCTCCTTGGGGACGGCGACCCCGGCGAGGGCCATGACCGTAGGCGCGATCTCGTACTGGGAGAGCGGCTCGTAGCGGCCCGGCTTTATCGCGGGCCCCGCCGCTAGGAGCACCCCGTCGATGAGGTGCGTACCGTCGAAGGGCACCGACTTGTGGGGCGCGCCCACCGAGGGCGCGGGGCCGAAGCCGTGATCGGAGATGACGATCACCGTGGCCTCGGGGCCGGCCGCGGCGATGATGCGACCGAGCAGCTCGTCGAACACGCGGTAGTAGCCGTCCACCGCCCGACCGAAGCGCGCCGAAAGCTCGTCCGCGGCGGCCACGGGCAGATGCTCGGCGGCGAGGCGGGCCGTAAGGCGCTCGCGCGACTCGCGCATCGACCAGAACCTGTGACCCAAGGTGTCGGCGCCGTCGAAGTAGGTCATCACGAGGGCGGCGTCCTGCTGCTCGGCGAGCAGCTTCTCGAGGATGGCGGTGTTGGTGAGCGCGGAGGCGAGGGTCCAGCGGACGGCGTAGAGGTAGCGCGACAAGATCGGGATCTGACGGAGGATCGGTGCCTTGGCCGAAGGCTCGTCGATGAGCCGCGCGACCTCCTTGTCGATCTCGTAGGCGACCTCGGGCGAGTAGTCCGCATTCGCCGAGAAATCGCGTCCGAGGAAGACCTCGTGATTCGCCTCGCCGAACGTCTGTGGCCCAAGCTTCT
>CAYXQW010000266.1:2460-4571 GCA_964466695.1 uncultured Bdellovibrionales bacterium | reverse complement strand
CCTCTTCGTGTACGGCAAGAAAGGTTCGGGAGAGAGGAGCTTCGGCTTCGACGCCGAGGGCCGGGCGGTGGACTTCGCAGAGAAGTGGCGCGCGCACCTCGTCTCTATCAACGGCGAGCTCGTGCGGGTCATAAAGCAGCGCGAGTCGGCGAAGGGCGCCGCCGCCGCGCTCGCGGCCAACAACGACGCGCTGCCGGTGCTCGAGGTCTGCACCGAGTCTCTGACAGGCACCGAGCGTCACCCCGGCTATGATCCCAAGGCTCGCTTCGCGACGCCGCTCGGCAAGCTCTCGGCGAGTGAGCTTCGCGCCGCGTGCCAGAAGCGCCGTGCTACGATCGAAGCCGAGGCGCCGCGGCTCGCGTGGCGCGCCGAGCTCGAGGCGCTCGCGGAGCGCGTGACGAAGGCCGAGGCGCAGGCTGTAGACGCGCGCCAAAACCCCGACGCCAACACGCGCGTGCAACGAGCGGGCGAGGCGCTCGGCGGCTTGCGCGAGTGCGTCGAGCGCGCGGAGGTGCTCGCGCGCAAGACCGAGGTCGACAAGAAGGCGAAGGTCGCGACCCCATTCGGTATGTTGGACGTGGTCGCCCTCGGCAAGGCCTGCAACAAGGCGATCGGCAAGACCGAGGGCGTGTTGGCCGAGGCGCTCGCGGCGCAGAAGCTCGAGCGCTTCTTGACCACCTGCAAGGCCGACGAGCTCGCGGTGGCCAAGCGCGAGGGCTTGCCCGATCGCGTCGACGTCGTCGGCTCGGGTCGGGTCTTCGTCTACGAGGGCAAGGGCAAAAAGCCAAAGGCGCGTAAGTTCGCCTTCGACGCGAGCGGCGCGCGCGTGGAGGAGGCGGTGCTGCGCAAGTAGGACGCGGCGCGGGTGAGATGAGCGACACGGAGCTATGCCATAAAGCATGCGCCGACGAGCTCGCGCGGCTTACGGTGCTCTTGGGGGAGGTCTTGCTCGCGGCCGACGGTGATCTTGGCGAGCATGAGCTCTTCGGGATCTTGGCGGCGCGCGGCGAGCGGCGGTTCAACCGTGAGCGCGACCCCTCCTCGCACGCGCTGTTTTGCGCCCACTTCCTGCTCTTTCACGCGCTCTACGAGCTGAGGCGAAAGTGGCGTCGCAAAAAGCAGCGCGACCTCGCGATAGGCTGCCTCGCCATAGGCGTGCGGCCCTTGCTCGAGGAGCCCGCGACCGCGCTCGGTGAGCTCGATCCCCTCGCCGCCTATTACCTCGAACTCGAAAACCTCTGGCGTACCACGGAGGCCGAGGTCGAGCGGATGCTCGATGACTTCTGGCGAACCTTCTCGCGCCAGGGTGAGCGCGCCCGCGCCCTGCGAGCGCTCGGCCTCGCCGAGGACGCCGACGAGGCGACGATCAAGCGCCGCTACCGGCGCCTCGCGTTCGCCTGCCACCCCGATCGCGGTGGTGACCACGAGGAGCTGGTAAGGCTCAACGCGGCCATGGAGGCCTTGGGGCGAGGTTCTCTCTTTTCGTATTGAAATATGCCGCAAACTGTCTAGAATTAAATATTGATATGTCGGTTTTCGATTTCGAGCGCTCGCTTACGCGCGCAACGCGGCGTCTGGGTGATAAGACCTCTCGCCGGAAGGTCCGCGCCGACCGCGGTCGGAGTCGCTTGCCCGCAGAGGTGCTCCTAAAGTTGCGCGAGCTCATAGGCGATGAGGAGCGCCCCAAGATGGCCTCTGTCTTGCGAGAGCTCTCGAGCTATTGCCTCGCCGAGGGGCATCGCGAGCCTTCGCGGGGGGCGGTGTATCAAGCGCTCAAGGTCTTGCCCGGAGCGAGCTATCGCGTGCGCGAGCTTTCGCCCGCGGTCCGCGCGGTCTTGTATAACTTTACGGACGATACGGTCATCCCGGCCTCGCAGCTCGCCTTTTATTGCTTGAACTACGGTGACCTGCCCGCGCTCTCGTTCGCCGCGGGGCTGCCCTGGCTCGCGCTCTATCAGGCCTCACGGCAGCGTGGCTTTCGCGAGAAGAGTCATGGCCTCGTAGACGCGATCCTACGAGCGCGGCGCGCATGAGCTATACCCCCGAGCAGGTGATGCCGGCGCCGCTCGGCGCGGTGGTCGCGCCGTGGCCCATGTGGTTCGTCATCGGCG
>CAYXQW010000266.1:0-2450 GCA_964466695.1 uncultured Bdellovibrionales bacterium | reverse complement strand
TTGTCCTTATCGGCCGAGCCGCGACGTCGACTTCGGCGTAAAAAACGCCCGTGATCTCGACGAGCTCGTCGCGGCTCTGCAAAAGAGCGGCGAGACCGAGCTCATCGAGCGCTCGCGCGACACGGTGTACCTCGTCTGGCGCGGGATAAAGGTCTCGGTGTTCATGCTCGAGGCGCTCGCGCCTTTTACCGAGGGGCGGCGCCTCTCGACGACGGGCATCCTCGCGACCAAGGTGCACGCCATCATCGACCGCGGGCTCCGGCGCGACTTCTTCGATCTCTACGTCGTGTTGCAGACAGAGAGGTTGGGGCTCGGGGAGTGTCTGGCCGCGGTCAGGACCGTCTACCGGCAGCAGGTCAACGACAGCCTCATCTTGCGCGCGCTCTGCTACTTCGAGGACGCCGAGCGCGAGGCGCCCTTGCCCGGCGAGGGTGCGCGTGACTTCGCCGTCGTCAAGGACTTCTTCCTCGCGCGGGTGGGGAGCTTTTTGCTCCCGCCCGCGAAGCCTCTGCAGATCCAGGCCGCGCGCGTAGACGTCGAGGACCTTGCCGTCGCGCCGCGCGACGTGTTGTAATCGCCGTTACGGACAATGCCTAAACCCATCCTGCTGGTAGACGATGCACACGCGAGCCTGGCGCCCATGGCGCGAGAGCTCGCGACCGCGGGCTATGAAGCCTTGCTGCTCCCCGCAGGCGGCGTCGCCGTCGAGCACTTCGTTGCCGCGCGACCCGAGCTCGTGTTCATAAGCCTGGCCCTGCCCGAGCCGACGGTGGTCTGTGAGGGCATCCGCGCCGAGCCCGACGGCGCCATTGTGCCCATCGTCTTTGTCGGTGGCGATCACCCCGAGGTGCGTTCGCCGGCCGACGCCCTCAACCAGGGCGCTGATTACTTCTTCGAGCTGCCCGTCGAGACGAGCAAGCTGCTCGCGAAGGTGGCGACCTATATCGGCCCCGGAGAGAAGCTCGCGACGGAGGTCGTGGTGCTCGCCGAGGGAGGGTCCAAGGATCCACCTCCTCCCGAGCCCGCTCCCGTGCCCGAGCCTGCTCCCGCTCCTGTACCCGCTCCCGTGCCCGAGCCTGCTCCCGCTCCTGCTCCTGCTCCTGCGGAGCCAGGCGGAGGGTTGCCGTCACCGCCTTCGTTCGGTTCTTGGCGAGAGGATACGCCGCCTGCCGGGCCCACGCCCGAAGAGAGCGCGCGGCGCGCCGAGGAGGAGGCCTGGAAGCGCACGCAGCGAGAGCTCGAGCGGCACGCCGAAGAGGAGGCGCGACGGCGTATCGAGGAGGAGACGCGCAAGAAGCTCGAAGAAGAGGCGCGTCAAAAGCTCGAGGGGGAGGTGCGTCAAAAGCTCGAGGGGGAGCTTCGCGCGAAGCTCGAAGAAGAAGCCCGTCGCCGCATCGAGCAGGAGGCGCGCCAGCGCCTGGAGGAGGAGGCGCGGCGGCAGCGTGAGACCCGTGAGGCCGAGGCGGAGCTGCGCCGGCGCATCGAGGAAGATCTGCGGCGGCAGATGGGCCTCGAGGCCGCGGCGCCCGCGCCTGTGAGCTTACGCGCGCTCTGTGCGGTCGAGGGGGTCATCGAGCCCGAGCGCGACATGGCGACCTGGCTATATTCGGTATATCAAGAGCAGATCACCGGGCGCCTCGACTTCACCTTTGGCGCACGCCAAAAGAGCGTCTACTTCGAGCGGGGCGTCGCGATCTACGCGAGCTCGGCGCAGGTCTACGATCGTCTGGAGGAGTACCTGCTGCGCGAGGGGCGGTTGACGCGGGCGCAGTACCAGGACGTCAAGGTGAAGGCCTTGCGCTCGCCGCAGCGGATCGCCGCGTACGTCGCGCAGAAGGGGTATCTCAAAAAAGAAGAGATCCGCGCGGTGCTGCTCGGTCACCTGCGCGAGAGCTTCTATGGCCTCTTCGAGTGGGATGAGGTCTCGTATCGTTACGTCGAGGAGCCGCCGCCGAGTGAGGAGCGCGTCCTTTCCGAGGGCGACTTCCGCGCGCAGCTCGTCGAGGGTATCCGCCGCAAGTACCTCTTGCCGCGTATGATGGCGCGCCTCGGCGGCATGGACTCGGTGATCACCTTGCAGGCTCCTTTATCCGAGCTCGGCGCCATCGGCCTCGACGCCGCAGAGAGCGCGGCGGCGCGGCTCTTCGACGGTACGCGCAGCCTCGAGGAGGTGGTGGCGGCGAGCGAGCTCGTGGCGCTTCGGGTCTACCATGTGGCCGCGGCGCTCATTGCGATGGGGATGGCCGAGCTCAGCGTGCGCGGGCTCGACACGGCCTACGGCGGGGCTGCGGGTGACGTCGACGCCATCGACCGCGAGCGGATAGGCGACAAGCTCGAGCAGGTGCGCAACCTCGATTACTTCCAGATGCTCGGGGTCGCGCGCACGGCCACCGCCTTCGAGATCGAGCGGGCCTTCGAGCGCATCGGGCTCGAGCTTTCGGCCGAGCGCT
>CAYXQW010000265.1:0-4618 GCA_964466695.1 uncultured Bdellovibrionales bacterium | reverse complement strand
TACGCATTGGAGTATTGTCCGGGATGTTTATGGTGTTCCTGCGGCATGGTGGAAGTCCTCTGCGCTTTGGATTGCGGGCATAGCCGGGTCAGCCGCTTTTATAATCGCTTTAGTAAGGGTAGGTTCATAATGACACAGCAAGAAATCGAAACAAGAAGCAACGGGCAGCACGGTCACAAAGACGTATTGAATTTGATAAAGCTGGAGGGGTCTAACCAACTACCTCAAGAGTTCATAACCATCGGTAAAACATTTGAAGACGCGCTAGGCCGCTGTACGATTGCCGATGCCAAGCAGCGGAGCGCCATAATCACATATAAATCACAATTGGAAATGTTCAAAATGACTAAAAGGATTGATGATTTGACTAACTTCCTGAATGCTTCATCGGCAATCGGCGGTATCAATAAAAGCCTTGCAACAATGTCCTATGTTGGAGCTTTTGTACCTGAAGGTGCCGGTATCAAACTATCCAAACAAGGGAGCAAGGAATATATTGAATCTCAAAAAAGAATGGATGAACAGCAAAGAAAAGAAAACAACAATAATAGTAAGTAATAAGCGGGCATCTCCCCCTGTTACCCCTACAGTTTATTATTAGGAGCAAAAGTGACAATAGCGGAACTGTCAAAACCCGAAAATAACGAAAATGATATAGAGATTATAAAATCCGATAATTGGGAACTGCCGGTTTGTAATCTCGGCACCGGTAAATATGCCTGGCGGCCAAAGACTGCCGTACTCCCTTATGCTATCTTTGAAGGTCCCGCCATGTCACAGAGAACGCACGGACTTAGTTTATACAAAGACTTACTGATTGGGGTACATGGTCCGCGCGGTTCCTGTAAAACCATGACTTTAAGTTTTCTTATCGCTAAGAAAATGCGTGCCGATATGACCGCCTGGACTAACTGGCCTATCTCCTTTTACGTGGTGGAGCCTACCTGCTGGGATATATGCGACAGGCACGATTTATGCCAGAGTTGCACAACCGGGAACAAAACATATTATGAATCAATGCCCCTTAACTTCGATAAGCTCTATACCTTTAACTCTGAAATCAGTGATGGTGTGGTAGGGCTAACTGAACTTCAGTATTATGCTGAATCCCGTACCAGCAGCCGCGGGCAAAACCGTATCTTGTCTTATCAGCTTATGCAAATCAGGAAATCGGCCTTGAGCTTCTTCTATGACGTGCAAAATCCCCGCTGGGCAGATAACCGCTTTTCATGGAGCGATGATGTCAAGATATTCTGCAAAGATGTTTCAAAAATGAACTATAAATTACCCTGGGAACTTCAGGAAGGCGAAGTAACGCGCTGGACTGTAAGGGATATATCCGGGGTATTAACCGGCAGGGAATACGAAGAATCCGGCGAAGATGCCTTCACTTGTCTGTGGAACGGCTGGCCTGTTAAAGATATCTACCCTACCCGCTGGAAGGTAAGTGTCTACGATGCTGTTTACAGCATGAAGCAAGGGTCAGAAAAAGCCGATAAAGACGCGCTCGTTGGCAAGGCTATGGCGCAAGCTATTGAATCGTTCCTAGAAGAAAATAAAACCAAAGTCATGGCCTCGGATATGTGGGCTAGGGCATCATCGTTTGCGGAAAAGGAAATAACGGCTGTTGAAGGCGGTAAAGTCCTGGCTGCTTACGGTGTAGAAAAGAAACAGAAATCCAGTGGGAAATACGAGTACGATATCAGTATATTCCTTAAAGAACAGGAAGATAGCGAATGATGATAAAATACACCGCCCTGGCACTTATAACCGCCCTGTTAGCCATTCTAGGGCTTGCCGCGCCCGCTTTAGCCTTTGACCCCCCGGCGCAGGACACCACGGCTAACGCCACGGATGTTATTTTATGGGGTGACAACGTAACCCTAACGCTTGATATCCCTGACGGCGTAACGCTCGGTGAAGTCGAAGTAACCGGACTGGAAAACTTCCTTGACAGCCTGCTTCTCTTTATCATCATGGCCGGGATAACCGCCTTTGTGGTACTTACTAAAAGCATATTCGGCAGATGCATCACCGGCATTTTACTTGTCGCTTACGGTTTAAGAATGGCTATCCCCGAGGAAATATGGGATGTGCTATGGATGGCCGGCGTGGTAATCGCTTTGATAGGTCCCAGCCTCATATTTAAAGTAATATGGGAAGCTATAAAGCCCAAGCTAACGAAGGATAAAGGTAGTGAATGATACTTCTCGGTCGTGGTTGATAGGGTATAATAGAGGTAGTGAGCAAAAGACTGCCCGATTACGAGCGTGGTTTTATAGCGGGTGGAAGGGCGGTTATTATGCTCGCTAATCAGGAATTTTTTACCCCTACATGTAAATTATGCGGTTCTGCCCATGTAGTCAAGTTTGGCACTAGAAATAACATCCAGAGATGGTGGTGTAAAGAGTGCCGTCATAAGTTTGTAGCTAATAATGCTATCTCCGGCATGAGGACACCAGCAGAGCAAGTTGCTTCAGCTATCAGCATGTATTATGAAGGCATGAGCTTGAATGCTATCAGACGGCAATTCTCCCTTATGCATAACTATCTGCCTTCAGATTCTACCGTTTACGAATGGATAGATAGATTCAGGCAGACGGCAATTAAAGAAGCTGACAAACAAGCGCCTAACGTTGGTGACCATTGGGTAGCTGATGAGACAGTACTAAAAATCGGTGGTAAAAAATACTGGCTTATAGATATCCTTGATTCAAAGACCAGGTTTTTTATCTATAGCTATATCTCCAAAAACAGGTCACTTAAAGATATTAAGTACGCTTTTGAAAAATCCTATGAACTAACTAAAAAATATCCCAAAACCGTAACCACTGACGGATGGGCTGGTTATCCTGACGGGATTGAGCAAGCATACGGGGCTTACACTAAGCACCAAAAAGGAAATCCTTTCCAAACAGACGATACTAACACCAATCTTATAGAGCGTGTTCAAGGCACGTTAAAAGATCGTACAAAGGTTTTAAGAGGTCTTAAAACTAAAGAAACGGCAGACGAGTATCTAAAGGGATGGTTAGTCCATTATAACTATTTCCGTAACCACGAATCATTGAATGATTTAACTCCGGCAAACGCAGCGGGCGCAAAGCTACCCTTTAGTAACTGGCTAGGTGTAGTTAAAGCGGAACAGCAGACGTTAACACCTTTTAACCATCCTACGCTTGCTGAATCATCCCAAAACGCAAAACCGCCAAAGCTAAAATTATCCATGAAAACACAAACGCCGATTAAAGCTAAACGGCGGAAATCAAAGACGCCCAAATACTCAAAACAAACACTGGTTCAGAAAACTAAAAGCGGGTTTACGCTATACTCCCATAAACGTATCAAAGGCACACGTTTAATCGGGAAGATGGGGAGAAAGTAAGATGATAGGGTGGTTGTTTCAGTCTGCCAAATTATCAAATGTTGGATTATTGCTTTGTATGTTATTCTTAATACTTGCTTATTCCTATATAGTTGTTAAGGAAAAACATGTAATTTTGCGCAACTTAAAATTGCTATGCAAGAAAGTACAAAAGAATCATGATTACAGTATAAATCAAAAAGGGAATAGCCGTTACACCATAGGACACACCGAACATATTAACAAAAATAACAGCAATAATGATACTAGAGGCAACCCACGTAAGAACGATAGCCAATTTACCCTTACTAATCAAAAGGATATTTATAAAAATGAGAATTAAGAGAAATATGATTCCTAAAGCAATGGTCATGGCAGGGCTAAGATGATTATCCTTATTGTATTCTGGATTTTTTGCATAACCTTATTTTTCGTTTTGCTTGATAGATGGGTTATTACCCCTCGTTTTAGGCTTTGGATGTCTCATAAAAACCTTCAAAATAACAAGAAAAATCAAAATACCACCGGGAATAGCCCAAATCCAGGGATGGGCAACAACCAAATCCCAGATTACGATAACAGTTACTATAATGACCGCAAAAAGAACCGACATGAAGGCAATTTGTCCACCGCTCATGTTACTCATATTGCCCGTATTATAAGTCGGAGGAAATCTAGTGTCAACCCCAAACGAGAAGAACCTAGTGAATAGGGGACTTGCCAGATGTGTTATAATATCTCCAAAAGGCATAGGGGGTAGCGCATGGGAACATTGACATATGAGCAAAGGGTAAATAAACAGGAGAAAAACCGCAAGATACGGAATATAATTATTACCGTTGCGGTAATACTCCTACTGCTAGGCGCTGTTCGAACGTGCGCCATAGGGATTCATAATCAGAATGAAATGCTAAATGAATCTGTCCCGATAGGGCCACGTCCCCCAGCTTTTGGGGAATTAGGTAACTAAAACAGTTAAAAGGTCGCACGGTGTAAAGGTAGCAAATAAAATGATGGAATACCGAAATGCCTACAAACCTCGAAACATTGAGGGCGCAACGGCTCCGGGACCAGCAGCTACTCATAACACGCCAGAGTAATATTGCAACCTCTCGGGGCATACAGTCCGGTGTACGCAAAAGGATAGAAGCATATCAAGGGAATGTTGCCAGTATCGAGCAGCAAATCAATTCCCCGGACTACCCCGCCGAACTAAAGGCCGCATATCAGCAGGCCAAAGCCACAAACAACTTC
>CAYXQW010000264.1:0-4621 GCA_964466695.1 uncultured Bdellovibrionales bacterium | reverse complement strand
CAGCTCGCCGACTACTTTGGTAAGGCCGCAGCCCGTGCTCGCTGCCAACGGATTGCCCGATCCAGAGTTGAGCTTCTTTATTGTCGCTGACGCAAATGCGCCGTTGGGAGTGTCGGTCGTCGCAGAATGCGAGGATGCCGATACCAGCCTCTTTGGCTCGGTCATTCGTTATGGCGAAGCGGGCTACCTCGGCCCTGCCCCTACGGAGATCGAGCCTTGCAACGACGGTGATGTGCAAGCGATCTGCCTTTCGGCGATGCCTCTTAGAAATGCTCCTGACACGGTGCAGGTGGTTTATGCTGATCTCGCCGTCTGTGGCGCTGCGAGCTCCTATCTCAACGCGGATAAAGCACGACAACAAAGCCTGGCCTCAGATCCGCTCAAGGCGGTCATTGGCGCGGTGCAATGCGTGAATGCCAATACGTGCGCGAGCGGCTTGTGTGCCGACGGCTTTTGTTGTGACCGTGTCTGTGACTCCTGCGAGGCGTGCAGTCGCAATGCCGGAGGGAGCACGGATGGAACATGTACGGTAGCGCAAGCGGGTACAGTCTGTGACGGCGTACAGAGCGGTTGCGTTATCCCAGCACTCTGCGATGGCGAGAGCGCGAGCTGTCCAAGCGATCAGCCTGCGCCAGGAACAGAAGAGCTCTGCAATCTCCAGGATGACAACTGCAACGGGCTCGTTGATGACGGCTGCGTCATGGCGGTCACGAGCGGCAGCACGACCGCATCGTTCAATCCAGCACCGGTGTTTGGTTATGCTTTAGACCAATTCGGCAGCAACAGCTCGTTTACACCGCCGCGTGCCGAGACCGCGCCGGTCGGCGCTACCGACGGCACGTTCGACGTGCTCTCGGACGGCAGCGCCTCGTACACCATCCCCATCATCGTTCCGCCCGGACGCGCGGGTATTCAGCCGTCCCTCGCGCTACGTTACAACAGCCGAGGCGTCAACGGTGCGCTGGGCGTGGGTTGGTCTATCGCGGGTCTCTCAGAAATCCGGCGTTGCAGAAAAACCGTGGCCCAAGATGGCCTGGTTGCGGCGCCCACGGCGGACACCGATGCTCTATGCCTCGATGGCAATCGTCTTATGGCACAGAACGCGAGTACCTGCGGGGCTAACACCGTGGAGTATCGCACCGAGATCGATACGTTCGCGAGGGTGTGCGCTTTCTCGGGAACGTATGGCCCGGCGTACTTCTCGGTGTGGTCGAAAGACGGACGGATCTCCGAGTATGGCTGTAGCCCCCACAACACGACTCCGGACTTGTGCATAGCCACAGACAACGAGCGCCCAATCGCTTGGCCGCTCGTCAAGGTCTCCGACAGGCAAGGCAACACCATGTCGCTTGCCTATTACACGGCTAGAGAACTCAACACCGATGTGCCGGTAGCCAACGAGCTCGTGGCTCTCGGCGTGACGTTGCCGACCGATGGATCGTTTTACGCCATCAAAGAGATCCGCTACACCGGCAACGCCGCGTACGGCGACGAGCCCATGCGGCACGTGCGCTTCGAGTACGAGTCACGCGAGAAGAGCGGCGCGTGGGATACGGTGTCGGGCTTCACCATGGGCGCGTATGTCGCGATGACGTATCGGCTCAAGCGTGTGGCCGCGTACGGGCCAGGGGACGCACTCGTGAGGAGCTACGAGCTCGCGTACGAGCCGAGCCCGGCGAGCGGACGGAGCCGCATCACGAGCATCAGCGAGTGCGCGGGCGATGGCATCTGCAAGCCCGCGACAAGGTTTGGTTGGCAGGGACAACCAGCGAGCTTTACAGAGGTAGCGACAGGCGATCTGGAAAATCAGGCAGTGCCTTCACGAGCTACACCCGCGTTGCTCGCAGACCTGGACAACGACGGCGCAGGAGAGCTGGTGTTGCCCGGGAACACGCGCCCTGTGGTGGACTTTACGGAAGGCACGTCGAGGACGCTCACCGCCGCGATTTCCGGCTCTACCGCGCCGGTGACGATCGACGCTGACGCCGACGGCTTCGTCGATGTACTCACCTTCGATATCGCCTACGTGACCTCCGAGTTCACAGAGCGCGCTGTGTTGCTGCGCGCCAGCGGTCATGAATCGCGCCATGCGCTCACGGCGCAGTCGACGCACCTGCCGCTCCACGTGCGCGAGCGTTTTATGGGTGACTTCGATGGCGACGGTTACACCGATCTCATTACAGCGCCCACGTGTAACAGTAGCACGCCGCAACCCCTCATGCTCTGGCGCGGCCAAAGAGGCGCGCTGCTCGCGGAGAGCGAGCCGATTGGCGTGACAGCTCCGCCATGTGATGGCGTTGCGGAGCTTGGCGGCTTCGTGGTGGATGTCGATGGTGATGGCGCCGACGAGCTGTTTTGGTTCAACAGCTCGCAACAACGTTACGTGGTGCTAACGCATGGGGCGGAACTATCGGGCACGGACTTTCTGCCGAGCGATGTCGCCACCACACGCCTTGGCGCGGTGCAACGTGCGGACGTCAACGGCGACGGTTTGCGAGACCTCTATGTCGAGCGCGACGGGTTTGAGCTTTTGTTGCTCAACGACGGTGTGCGCTTCCGCCAGGTGGGAGAGCCGCTGTTTGGCGCGGCCTACTGTAACGGCGGTCCGGTGCGCGCGGAGCTACGCGCGGCCGTCGTTGCCGACTTTGATGGCGATGGTGCTGAAGAGATGATTCAGCCCATGGCGAACGCACACACACGGGGAGAGCAATGCACGCCCGGCGAAGGCTGTTGCCTGTCGTGGAGCTTTACGGGCGGCGGTGAGCTGGTGCAGCTCAAGTGGCGCGAGGGCGCGCTTGACATCTCACCCTTCGAGGTCGCGGGTACCTACGCGGCGGGCAGCGCCTTGAACAACGTGCCGTGGCTCTTTGCTACCGACATCGACACGGATGGTGCACCCGACCTGGTCCTCGGCGACGCACGGGGCTGGCGCGTGTACTCGCAGCAAGGAGCTACAAGAGATCTCTTGGCCAGCATCCGCACGGGCACAAACCCCGGTAGTGGACCTGCCAATGTGGAGATCTCCTACAGCGCCGGGACGAGCTCTGAGAGCTACTCGGAAAAAGTGACGCCAGGCTGCGATGGCTACCAGTACTGTGGTCCGCTCAATGCGCCTTTGGTCTCGCGTGTGCGAGCGTTCATGGGCACAGGCGTCGATGTCCGCGAAGTCACGTACAACTATGGTGACAGCCGCTTCGATCGGCGTGGACGAGGCTGGCTCGGCTTCAAGTACCTCGAGTCGCACGACGCCACGAACGGCATCGATACGTACCGGACGTTTGATGTCGATACGTATAGCGACGGCATTCGCGACTATCCGTATCGGCGCATCGCAATCTCCGAAGCCGAGGTCTATCACACGGGCTCGGGCGTCTACACGTATCGCACGGCGACCAACACGCCGGCTTTGAGCACACGAGGTGGCTCATACTTCGCGTACGTGCAAGCACGCGAGATGAAGCTCACACAACGGCCGCCACAAAACACGGACCCGTATGTCATCGTGGACACGCGCCGCGTGCTCGATGCGTTTGGCAATGAACAAGACTTCGTGGAGCAAGCTCGCTTGGGCTCGGCAATGGGCGGGCTTACTTCGGCGCAACAGCAAGCAGCGGCATCGGTGCTCGACGTCGCACGAATCGGCGACAGCGCTCGTGTGCACCGCGAATTCACCAATGACACGAGCGCGTGGTTGATTGGGCTCGTATCGTCCGAAGAGACCACCGTCACGTCCGCCTATTGCCAGGCGCAAGGCGGCGCATGTCCCGCGGGTGGCGAGACCCATCGACGCCGGACGCTCACGTACACCTCAACGGGCTTGATGCAGACGAGCACGCTAGAGCCGGGGACACGAGAACAGCTCGTGACGACGTACTCTTACGATCACTACGGCAACGTCGTGCGCACCGACCGCACGGGCAGCGGCGTTACCCGTACGGAAGAGACCGCTTACGAGCCTTTGGAGCACATGTTCCCCTGGGCGAGCGTAAACGCGGCGGGACACCGCACGTGGCTCATCTACGACCGGCAGCTCGGCACGCTCTACGCTACGCGTGATGTTAACGACATCGCCTCGCTCACGATCACCGATGGCTTCGGGCGCGTGACGGGAAGTGGCACGGCGGGCGATGTGGTGACGCGCACGAGCTATGCGGCTTCATCGCGCGACGACGCGAGCATGGAAGTAACCACGAGCGACAGCACAGGCGCTTCGAGCGTTGTTGTTCTCGATCGGCTTGGTCGAGAGATTGAGCGGCGCAGCACGGGGCTCTTTGGCAAGGTCAGCGTGGTCTCGCGCACGTATGACGCCCTCGGACGGCAAGCGAGCGAGTCGCTGCCGCGCGAGCCGGGCGCCAGCGTGGACTGGCTCGACACCACACATGATGCGCTCGGGCGTGTGACCGAGCAGCAAACCCCCGATGGCGTGGTGCGCTACCGATATACCGGCGCAGTAGTCGTAACGACCGACGCGCGAGGCAATGCACACGCGAGCCTACGCGATGCACACGGGCAACCCGTCGCCGTGTTCGACGCCGAGGGCGCGATGACTCGCTACGATTACACGGGCGGCGCGCTCTGGCGCGTGACCGATAGTGCCGGGCACGTCGTCCAAGCGATTCAC
>CAYXQW010000263.1:4376-4633 GCA_964466695.1 uncultured Bdellovibrionales bacterium | reverse complement strand
GAGACGCCGCGGCGCTCGAGGTCGGCAGCGAGCTGCTCTTGCCCCTGCAACTTCGCCACACGGTGGAGGCCGGGGAGTCGCTGGCCAAGATCTCGCAGCGCTATTTTCGTACCACACGCCGGGCAACGCTGCTCAAGGAGTACAACAACGCCCCCGACAACCCTAGCCCCGGCACGCACCTCATCGTGCCCATCTTCGACCGCACGACGCTCGACCCCGCCGCGCGTAAACCCAAGCCCGCGCTCGCCGCGCGCGCC
>CAYXQW010000263.1:0-4366 GCA_964466695.1 uncultured Bdellovibrionales bacterium | reverse complement strand
ACTTCGAGCTCGCCCGCACCCGGCTCGAAAAGCTCTTGGCGAAGGGCGACATGGCCCTCGCAGACCGCGCTACCATTGTGAATTATTTGGGTTTTTGCGCCGTGTCGCAAGGCGACCGCAAGGCCGCGCTCGACTACTTCAAGACCTGGCGCGAGCTCGATCCTAAGGCCCAGCCAGACCCGATAACCACCTCGCCCAAGATCCTGGCCCTGTTCGCCGAGGCGGTGGAGACCGAGACGAGCGAAGGCGAACCATAAACCTCTTGACACTCGCGCCGCCAGGGGGCATTGGGTCGGCGCCTCCGGGATGCCCGGTCGGGTGAAGGTAGGCCTTAAGACGCCTCGCGTTTGCACCATCTCGTTTTTTTGCGCTGGAGGAACCAACACGTGTCGCCCCCGCGGGATCTCCAACCAACCAACACCGAGACGAACATCGAGCCAGAGCTCAAGGAGCTGTGCGGCATCGTCGCCGTCTGGCGCACCCCCGGCCTGTGCGCCGCTCCCCTCGCCCACCGCGGGCTCTTCGCCTTGCAGCATCGCGGCGAGGAGGCCGCCGGCCTCGCCACCTGCGGGCCGACGCGCGACCTCTCGCACCTCAAAGGCCGCGGGCTCGTGGCCGAGTGCCTTCCCACCTATCGTGTCAAGGACCTGCCCGGTAACTGCGCCGTAGGTCACGTCCGCTACTCCACCGTCGAGGCCGACCGCAGCGAGAACATCCAGCCGTTCATCGCCTCGACCCCCTACGGCAAGCTCGCCATCGCCCACAACGGCAACTTGAAGAACGCACACGAGCTGCGCGCCGAGCTCGAGGCCGAGGGCGCGCTCATGTCCACCACCATGGACACCGAGCTGCTCGTGCACTTGCTCGCCCGCTCGCACGCCAAGACCCTCGCCGACGCCCTGCGGCACGTCGCCGCGCACGCCGTGGGCGCCTACTCCCTCACCCTGCTCTGCGACGGACGCGTCTACGGCGTGCGCGATCCGCACGGCATTCGTCCCCTCGTCATCGGCCGACTCAAAGACGGCCTCGTCATCGCCTCGGAGACCTGCGCCCTCGACGCCATGGGCGCCGTCCTTGAGCGCGAGGTCCTCCCGGGCGAGCTTGTCGAGCTCACCGAGGGCGGGGTCGTCTCGACGAAGCTCTTAGAGCCCGCGCGCCCCGCGCCCTGCGTCTTCGAGCTCGTCTACTTCGCGCGCCCGAACTCCATCGTCTTTGGCAAGAACGTCTACGCGGCCCGCACGCGCATGGGAGAAGAGCTCGCGCGCCAAGACCAACACGAAGGTCTCAAGCCCGACGTCGCAATCCCCATCCCCGACTCGGGCAACCCCGCGGCTATCGGCTACGCTCGAAAGAGCGGCATCCCGCTCGAGCACGGCATCGTGAGGAGCCACTACGTCGGCCGCACCTTCATCCTGCCCGATCAGGACTCGCGCGCGCACCGACTCCACCTGAAGCTCTCGGTCATCCGAGACGTGGTGGCGGGCAAGCGCGTGCTGCTCATCGACGACTCCATCGTGCGCGGCAACACCTCGCGCATGATCGTCGCGATGGTGCGCGAGGCCGGGGCGAAGGAGGTCTGGGTACGGGTCGCCTCGCCGCCCATCCGCTGGCCTTGCTACCTCGGCATCGACACCCCGACGCGCGAGGAGCTCATCATCAACCGCGAGGGCTCGCTCGAGGGCGTGGCGAGGTTCCTCGGCTGCGACAACCTGCGCTACCTCGATCTTGCGGCCCTCACGCGCGCCGTCGGGGGGCCTGAGTACTGCTTCGCCTGCATGAATGGAGACTATCCGGTATGACCCTCTCCTATAAAGAAGCCGGCGTCGACGTCGCCGCCGCCGACTCCTTCGTGCGCCGCATAGGCGCGCTCGCGGCCGCGACCGCGGGGGCGAACGTGGTCACGCACGAGAGCCGCTACGCCGGCCTCATCCGCCCTGAGCTCTCAGGCATGAAGGCGCCGCTCATCGCCGCCACCTGCGACGGCGTCGGCACCAAGCTGCTCGTGGCCGAGGCCGCCAAGAGCTTCGACGGGCTTGGCCAAGATCTCGTCGCCATGAGCGTCAACGATCTCCTCCCCCTAGGCGCGCGTCCCCTCTTGTTCCTCGACTACATCGCCGTCGGCAAGCTCGAGCCCACCTCCATGGAGGCGATCGTCGCCTCCGTCGCCCGCGCCTGCAAAGAGAGCGGCTGCGCCCTGCTCGGCGGCGAGACGGCCGAGATGCCAGGCGTCTATCGCGATGGCCACTTCGACCTCGCCGGCTTCGCGGTGGGCCTGGTCGACGAGGCGCGCCTGCCGCGCCCCGAAGAGATGCAGGAGGGCGACGTCGTCCTCGCCCTGCCCTCGAGCGGTATCCACTCCAACGGCCTCTCGCTCGCCCGCGCCGCCTTGCTCGACAAGGCCGGCCTCGCGCTCGCGAGCTTGCCGCCAAAGCTTCGCGGCAAGAGCCTCGCCGAGGAGCTGCTCACCCCGACGGCGCTCTACGTGGCGCCGGTCTTGCGCCTGCTTGTGCAGCACTCCTTTCGCGCCGCGGCCCACATCACGGGCGGCGGCCTGCTCGGTCGCTGCAAGCGCCTCGCGCGCCCAAATTTGCGGGTCGTCATCGATCCTGCGAGCTACGAGATCCCTCCCATCTTCGAGCTCATCGCCGAGGCCGGCGGCATAAGCCGCGCCGAGCTCGCCGCCACCTTCAACCTCGGCCTCGGCTTCGTCGCCGTGCTCGCGCCCGAAAAAGCCCGCGCGGTGCTCAAAGACCACGCGAGCGACGGTTGGCGAGAGGTGGGTCACATCGCCCGCGGTAAGGCCGGCGTCGAGCTCGGATACGCCAGCGCCGACAGCGAGGGCTGAAGGTGAAAACGAGGCCTCGCTTCGCCGTCTTCGCCTCGGGCCGAGGCTCGAACGCGCTCAATTTGATGACCGCCTTCGAGCGTGGCTTTCTCCCCGCCGAGCTTACGCTCGTCGTCGCAAACGTCGAGGGCGCGCCGGTAATCACGGCCGCGCGCGAGCGTGGTTACGAGGTCGTCGTGATCCCCCACCGCGGCCTCGCGCGGGAAGCTCACGAGGCGCTCGTTTTAAAAGAACTCGCGCGCGCGCACATCGACCACCTGCTGCTCGCGGGCTACATGCGGGTCTTGAGCTCGAGCTTCTTGAGCCAATTTCAAGGCTCGGTGCTCAACATCCACCCGGCGCTCTTGCCCGACTTCCCGGGGCTCCATGCCGCCGAACGGCAATGGCACGCTGGGCGCAAGGTCGCCGGAGCCACCGTCCACTTCGTCGACGGCGGCGTCGACACCGGGCAGGTGCTACTCCAAGGCTCGCTCGAGGTCCGCGGCGATGAGGGCCCGGAGGGGCTCGCCGCGCGCATCCTCACCGAGGTCGAGCACGTGATCTACCCGCGCGCGGTGCGCTTGTTCCTCGATCGCCTAAGGGCTCGTCGCGAAATAAATGGATCGAATTTGGGTGCCGAGACGCCCGCGTGGCAAGGCACGAAAGCGAAGTAATACTCAATGTATTTCGAGCTTTCGTAACGAAGCCAGGCGGGATGGATCGGCGGCCAAAACGAACCAGTTATTTTGCGACGAGCCCTAAGCCCTCATGCAGGAGATGACCAATGAAGCTCTCTACCGCCAAACCCGTCGCCAAGGCCTTTGTCCGCCGCGCGCTGCTCTCGGTCTTCGACAAGTCCGAGCTCAAAGAGCTCGCGCGGGCGCTCGTCGCCGAGCGCGTCGAGCTGCTCGCCTCGGGCGGCACCGCCACGGCGCTGCGCGCGGCCAACATCCCCGTGACCCTGGTCGAGGAGTTCACCGAGAGTCCCGAGGTCTTGGGCGGCCGCGTCAAGACCCTCCACCCACGTATCCACGCCGGCATCCTCGCCCATCGCGGCGACCCCGAGCACACGACCGATCTCGCGCAGCACGGCTACGTCGGCATCGATCTCGTGGTGTGCAACCTCTACCCCTTCGCCGACGCCCTGGCGCGCGGCGCGCCGCGCCACGAGCTCGTGGAGAATATCGACATCGGCGGCCCCACCCTCCTGCGCGCGGCGGCCAAGAACGCCGACGGCGGGGTCACGGTGCTCGTCGACCCGGCCGACTACGCGCCCTTCGTGCAAGAGCTCGCCGCGGGCGGGACGACGCTCGCCTTTCGCCGCCGGGCCCAGGCCAAGGCCTTCCGCCACGTCGCCGCCTACGACGATCTCATCGCCGCTTGGGCGAGCGCCGAGGTGGAGCCCGCGGACGGCGCGGCGACCTTCCCCACCGAGCTTGCCGGCTTCGAGCTCAAAAACACCCTCCGTTACGGCGAGAATCCCCACCAGAAGGCCGCGCTCTACACGGCGCGCGCGGACACGAGCGGCGTCGGCAAGGGCAA
>CAYXQW010000262.1:0-4639 GCA_964466695.1 uncultured Bdellovibrionales bacterium | reverse complement strand
TTGCGGGGCGACGCCGCTCGGCGAAGGGGCGAACGTCGTTTGCGGGATCGGGATTTTGCACAAAGGACGGCAAGTCTTCGGCCGCGAGCAGCGCGGCTCCCGTATCGCTCACCTCTCCCTCCAAGGGGCGGACGTCGTTTGCGGGATCGGGATTTTGCACAAAAGACGGCAAGTCTTCGGCCGCGAGCAGCGCGGCTCCCGCGCCGAGCGCCGGCGCTACATGCTTGCTCACGATGAGCCGCGCCTCTTCCTCTGACACCCCGGCCTCGCGAAGGACCTTCATCGCGAGCGTGTAGGGGTCGTCCGTCCCCGCCGGCGCACCGAGCACGTGCGCCGTCGCGAAGTTACCGAGCATGACGCGCGCGGCCTCACGTCTCGCCGCCTCGGGGATGTGATCTCGCGACCCTTGCGGGTGCTTGCGGTTGTGCGCGTCGATCGACGCCATGAAGGCCCGGTGCTCATGCGCCATGCGCGCGGGCGGGAGCGCGCCAAAGGTCCGTGCCTCCGTCAGGTGATCGGCGTAGGCCGACACCAGCCTCGACCGCGCCGCAGGCGAGAGCGGCGTCTCGATCCCCCCGAGCTGCTGCCGCGCCGCCGTGACCGCGCTCGCCCGGCGCACCTCGGCCCCGAGCCCGTGGGCGACGAGCGGGCTCAAGAGATCCCAGGCGCCCTGGAGCTTCGCGGCGAGCACGGGGTCGCGCACCTCGGAGATCAGGCCTCGCTGCACGAGCAGCGACAAGGCCGGAAAGCGCGCCATGTTTACGATCTGTTTTAAGAGCGCCGCCTTCTGCTGAAAGCTCAAGCTCGCGCCGTAGCCGTACTCGACGAGCTGAAACAAGGCCTGGCACATGAGCACCCGCTCGTCGTCGGCGCCGTACTTGCGCGCGAGCTTCGCCGTCTCGTGTTGCTCGAGCGCGATGATGGCCTGCATCTGCGCGAACGTCACGCCTGCGCCGAGCGTCTCTTGCACGGCGAGGCGCGTAAAGCCGGTCTTGAGCAAGCTTGCCCCGAGCCCCGTCTGCTCGAGGCGTGCGAACGCCATCGCTGCGACCTCGCTGGCCTCGAGGAGGCGAGCACCCTGGATGAGGCCGTAGCCCGCGTAATCCGCGGCCACGCTCGCGGCCGTGCGCGCCCCCGTGGCCCCGAGCGCCCTCAGGGCCGTGCCAGCGCGCGCCAAATTGGCGCCGATGCCGATAGCGCGCCCGACGAGGCCTACCCCGACCGAGGTGGCCGCCGTGACTCCGACCAAGCGCGCAAGCTCGAGCTTTACGTAGTTGTCCTCGTAGTAGGCGAGCTCTTCTTTGGCCGCCGCAGCGTCGCGCATAACAGCGGTCATCTCGTAGCTCGCCTCGAGCGAAAGCAACGCCGCAGAGACATCACCGTCGGTCGAGGTGAGCGCCGAGGTGAGCGCGAGGTTGCCGCGCAGGGTGGCCATGGTGCGGGCGTGGGCGTCGTGCCAGACGTCATCCGCGGCCGGCGTGGCGCGAAGCTCACGCAGGGTCGAGATGACGTACGCCCGCGCTGCGCCGCTCCCCTGCGCCGCGAGCACGTCGCGATAGCCCCGCGCGAGCGCGCGCAAGGCGTCTTGTTGCGCCATAACCTCCGCGGAGATCTCCTGCTCGGCGCGCGCTATGGCCTCGTCGCTCTTGCGCGCGACCGCCCCGCCCGCGAGCAAGGCGAGCTCGCCTAAAAGCTCGCGCTTGAGGCGCAAGAGCCGCGCCTGGCTGTCTTTGGTGAGCGCGCGCGCCGCCTCGGCGCCCTTACTCGCCACCTGCTCCTCGGCCCCGGCGAGCAGCGCCAAAAAGAGCTGCGCCCGCTCTTCCACCCGCGCGACCGCCGCCTCGGCCGACCGCCGAAGCGTCGCGAGGCGAGCGTCCGCAGAACCCGGGTGCGCGGTGAAGGCCTCCGTGGCGAGGTCGGCGACGCGATAGAGGACCCCTTGTAGATCTTCCTGCCAGGCCCCGGCGAACGTCGCCTCGCCGCTCATGAAGGCGCGCTCGGCCAGGTCGAGCATGCGCGCGGCGTCGACCGTGAGCGCCTGCCAGCTCTCCGCGGCGCGCAGGGCGAGCGCCGCCCCCTCGCCCCCCGGCGCGCGCTCGGCCAAAGCCTCGAGGCTCGTCACCCAAGCCGCCGCCTCGTCGATGGCCTGCGCGGCGCGCGCCGGCGTAAAGGCCGAGCACAGCGCGGCGTACCGGCCGAGGTGAGCCGCCACGGCCGGCATGGCTGCGGGGGTGTCCTTACCGGTCGCGGCCATGAGATCCGCGATCTTCTCGGCCTGTAGCTCGAGCACCTCGCCGAGGCGTGTACGGAGCGCCGTGCTCTCCTCCTCTAGCCGGCTCGCCTGCCCGCCCGCGATCTCCGCCGCGGCCCGTGAGGTCCCGAGGTCGCGCGCGAGCGCCGCGGTCGCGTCGTCAACCTCGCGCGTGCCCCACACCTCGGTCAGGTGGAGGGCGCCGAAGCCGAGCGCCATATTCCAGGCGTGCTGCCGCGAAGAGACCCTGATGTTGTCGTCGATCCTAAGCTCGCGCGCTCTTTGCAGCTCGCCTTCGAGCTTGGCCTGCGCGCGTAGCGAAGCGGCCTCGGCGTCCAAGGCCGCCCGCGTCCTTACGTTCGCCTCGCAGGCCGTCGCGGCAAGCGCGAGGTTCGCGTCCAAGGCCGCGCGCCGAGGCTCCCGCGCCGCCTCGCCCGTAAGGCCGGCGAGGGCTTCGAGCTCGGCGTTCGAGGCCGCAAGCGCCCGCGAGAGGAGACGCGAGGTGTCCTCGCCGTCGTGCGTCACCGCCTCATAGACGCGCGCGGCCTCGCGCTCGGCGTCGATCCTCGCCCGCGTGGCCTCTTCGGCGCGCGTTATGGATTCTTGCGCTGCGACCGAAGCCTCCTTCGCCGCGGCGAGCCTGGCCTCGGCCTTGCTCTCGAGCGGGGTCTTCGCGCGCGGCGCGCCCGGCGTGGCGTCGTAGTCGCCGCTGGCGCGCGCGAGCTTCAGGCTCGCCTGCGCGTGCTCATAGTCGAGCCGCAAGGACGCGCGCTCGTAGGCGAGCACCAAGAGCTCGGCCTCGGGCTTTTGCGCCTCGCCCTCGAGCTCGCGGACGAGCGTGAGCACGCGCCGAGCCTGCTCCCACTCGAGCTTCGCGACCTCGAGCTCCGCCTCGGCGATGCCGAGCTTGGCCGCGTTGCCGCGACTCTTCGTTACGCCCTCGTGCGCGAGCTGTACGCGCGCGTGCGCCATCACCGCCGCGTCGTTGGCCTCAGCCTCGCTCAAGGAGGCGAGCTCGTGCCCGAGCTTTACGCGCGCGTCGCGCACTGGCGGATAGCGCGTCGCAAGCTCGAGCTCGAGCGTCTCGGCCGCGACCCGCTCCGCCTGCGCCGCGAGCTTGCCGTGCACCTCGGCTCGCAGCAAAAGCTCCTCGGGCAGAGGCGCCGTTCTTTGCGCCGCCGCAAGCGCGGCCTCGTATTGCCCGAGCGCCGCGCGGTTTTCGCGAAGGCGCGTTACCACAACGGCCTCGGCCAAGGACCGCTCGGCGGGCGCAGGCTTTGCCCCGCGTCGCTCCTCGAAGAGCGTCGAGACCTCGGCACGCGCGCGATGCCAATCACCCCGCGCCGCACGCGCGCGCAGACCGCGCTGCTCCTCTTTGGGGAGGCTTTCGAGCGCGCGCTCGGCGAGCGCGACGCTCGTTACGTCCGCCAGTGACGATGGATCGCCGTGCTCACGCCATTCGGGCAAGCCCGCCGTGTAGCCCTGCGCGTAGAGGAGCCGCGCCTCGTTGGGCACGTCGCTAAGCGCCGCCTCATGGGCCGTGTAGGCAAGCTCGCGCGCTTTGCGCGTGAGGCTTTTGGCCCGCGTCGCGTCGCCCTGCGCTTCGAGGCGGCGCGCCGAGCTCTCGGCCGCCCGCGCCTCCTCGAGCGCCCACTTCGCGGCGGTGGTGAGCTGCTCGTGTGCCCGCGAACGCAAGCTCGTAAGCTCGGCGTCGAGCTCTGCGACCTCGCCCTCATCGCCGAGCGTCGCGCGCTCTGCCTCGAGCTTCTCCGCGCGGGAAAGCGCCCGACTGCCTTGAGCTATGACCTCTCGTCGATAGTATTCGTCGTATCTCGAAAGCCCCGCGAGGGCGCGCGCGTGCGCGGTGAACGCCTCTTTGCGCGCCGCGGCCACCTCCGCGAGCGCGGCCTTGTCTCCGTGAGCACCGCGTGCGCGCGCCGTAAGACCAGCCTCGTTCAGTCGATAGAGCGCGAGCGCGAACACGAACGCCTGGCGGTTCTTGATCTCCTCCTCCGCCTGCCACGCCTCCGGCATCTGCTGCGCTCGCGCTATGGCCGAGGTCATCCCAGGTCCGAGCTCGCCCGTCTCGAGGTACGCGCGAAGCTCCTCCCGGCTTATGCCGAGGTTTCCGAAGATCCCCTCTCCCGTAGGCGCTTCCTTGTAGCTCGCGTAGCCGAGCGCGCGCATGATGGCGCGATCGCTCGCGGCTGAAGGTGCAGCGTCGAGCAGGCGCAACAGGTGCTCGCGCTTGGCTGCAGGCAAGCTCGCGACGCCCGTTCCGAGCGCGCTCGGCGCCAAGGTCGCGTCACCGAGATCTTCGTCTGGGAGAGCCGGCAGCGCGCCGTCATCCTCGGACATACGAGGCAGCGGTGCCTTGGGGAGATCAGG
>CAYXQW010000261.1:0-4646 GCA_964466695.1 uncultured Bdellovibrionales bacterium | reverse complement strand
GCCGCCGTCGGCGAAGCTCTCGTTACCGCCGACCATGACGAGCCCGAGGCCCGTTGTTTGCACGGCGTCGCGGATGTTGGTGAGGTACTGGGCCATGCGGTAGGGCCGGTAGTCGAAGTTCTGCAAGATGACGACGTCGAACGAGGCGAGCTCGGTGGTGAACAGCTTGTCCACCGGGAAGGGAATTAGGGACAGCTCGCTCTCGGGGGCGGCGGCGCTGTTTGTGGGGGTGCGCAGGATGAAGAACGAGATGAGATCGACGTTGGGGTTCTCCTTCAAGAGCTGGCGCAGAAACCGCACGTCCCAGCTCGGGCGACCCGCGACGTGGAGGACGCGGATCTTGTCGCGGATGACGGTGAGGACGAAGGCGCTCTTGTTGTTCGAGGCTATGGCCTCGCCGGCGAGCACCGGCAGCGACACCGTGTAGACGAACTCGCCGATCTCGTCGGGCTTGCTCTTGAAGGTGACGCGAGTCTCGCCGTCGTGGCTCAAGGCGACGTTCTGGGTGGTCACGGGTTGGCCGTCGCGCTCGAGCGTGAGCGGGAGGGTGATGCCCGTAAAGCCTGTGGCTGCGACGGTCACCTCGACCTCGAACGTGTTGTGCACGAAGGCGAGCTCGTCGGCGCGCACCTCGGTGATGGCGAGGTCGCGAAACTCGGTGGCGGCAGGGCCGATGGTGTTTATGGGCACCTCGAGGTTCGCGAGGCGCGCCTCGGTGCCTTGCAGAGAGCCGCTGTCGGCCCCGTCGGAGACGAGGACGATGCCGGCGAGCGGCTTGGCCGAGCTGCCCTGCATGGTGTTCTCGATCGCCCGCAAGAGCTGGCTTGTTGCGCCCGCGGGCGGTTTTTCGAGCTCGGCTCTGGGCACGAGGCCGTCGAGGTCGTACCAGTCGATGGCGTGAGCCTGGCCGAGCTTGGCGAGGCCCTCGGGGTCGTGGGCGAGCCACGCGCGCACGGCGTCGTAGCGGCTCCGCCCGTCCTGATCGCCGAGGCTCATGCTCGAGGAGCGGTCGATGACGATGGCGAGGCGGCTCTGGATCTTGCGCGCGACGCGAAGCTCGAGCGCGGGCTCCGTGAAGAACCCCAAGATCAAGGCGAGGCCGAAGAGGCGGGTGGCGATGAGGAGCTTTTTGCCCTTGGACTTGCGATAGCTCGAGATCACCAGGCCCATGGCGAGGCAGACGAGCAGGGCCACGACGATGATGGTGGGCGCGCCGAACGGGGAGAGCGAGACGATGGTCCAGTCGGAGTAGGCCTCTTGCATGTCGGCTCACCTTCGTCGCTGGAGGATGAAGGGGATGTGGACCTGATCGTCCTTGTAGTCTAGGCACAAGACGTACATGACCAGGTTGATGCCGAGACGAAAGGTCGCCTCGCGGGTGCTGTCGCCGCCTTGGCCCACGTCGTATTCGAAGCGCCCGAGCTCGTCGCGGGCCATGGCGCCGGCCAGGTCGTTGCTCGAGAAGATCACGGCCAGGCGGCCGCCGATGAAGGCGCCCTCGAGGAAGGGCTTGGTCTGGACGCGACCGCCGTGGCGGTCGATCAAGTAGAACGACTTGTAGAGGACGTGCTCGCGGTCGAGGCGCACGAGCGGCGCGCCTTCGAGGATGCGCAAGAGCTCGCGACGCACGGCGACATCGAAGGGCCCGCCGGCCAAAGCGTCGCTCAGGTCTACGAGGAGGGTGCCGCCTTTGACGAGGTACTGGCGCAAGGTCAGCACGTCGCGCTCGGAGAAGGG
Organism: uncultured Bdellovibrionales bacterium; assembly: GCA_964466695.1. Taxonomy (GTDB): domain Bacteria; phylum Myxococcota; class XYA12-FULL-58-9; order XYA12-FULL-58-9; family JAFGEK01; genus CAYXQW01. Next base: position 2,909 of record CAYXQW010000261.1, on the reverse strand, counting down.
CGGGAAGGTGCGGTCTCCTTGCCAGACGAGCAGCGGGTAATCGAAGACGCGGTCGCTCGTGAGATCGGCGTCTGTGACCTCGAGGTCCGCGGCGATGCTGGTCCTTTTGCGGAGCTCCCAGGCGAGACGCTCGAGGCCGCGGCGGCGGGGCTCGAAGGAGCCTCCGGGGTAGCGGAGTAAGGCGAGCTGAAAGTCGGACGCGCCGATGGTCGGCTGCGCCGAGGCTTTGGGGACGGCGAAGAAGCTCGCGCCGAGCGCGAGGCCGAGCAGCACGAACAGGGGTCGCAGATGAGCGCGTTGGCTACCATGGTACTTGCCCGGCGGGTGTCGGGCGTGGTTAAGACCCTCTCCCGGCGGCCAGCGGCCGCCGATGCGCGCGGAGTTTCGGGGGATTTTGGCTGTAAAGGGAGTCCAATGGCTAAGGACATCGCAAGCTCGGAGAAGGCGCCCGCAAAGGCAAAGAAGCGTGTCGCGACGCAAAGTCGCAAGAAGAAGGTCGTAAAGAGCACGCCAAGGTCGCGGCGGGCGTCTTCGGGAGAGAGCGCCTCCGGGGGAGGAGAGGGCCGGGCGCTGGTGGTGGTGGAGTCGCCGGCCAAGGCGAAGAAATATCTCGGCGCGGGCTATGTGGTGAAGGCGTCGGTTGGGCATGTGAAGGATTTGCCGAAGAATGGCCTCGCGGTGGATATCGATGATGGCTTTAAGCCCCATTACGAGATCATCCGTGGCAAGAGCAAGGTGCTCAAGGAGATCAAGGATGCGGCGCGACTCGCCGAGGTGATCTACCTCGCCCCTGACCCCGATCGCGAGGGCGAGGCCATCGCTTGGCACATCGCCGAGGAGCTCGGCAAGAAGAACGAGGGGAAGACCCACCGCATAACCTTCAACGAGATCACCAAGAGGGCCGTGCAGCAGGCGATCGCCGAGCCGCGCGCGCTCGATAAGGACCTCTATGCTTCGCAGGTCGCGCGGCGCGTGCTCGATCGCATCGTCGGCTACCAGATAAGCCCGATCTTATGGGACAAGGTGCGCCGCGGTCTCTCGGCCGGGCGCGTTCAGTCGGTGGCGGTGCGGCTCGTGGTCGAGCGCGAGCGCGACATCGCCGCCTTCGTGACCGAGGAGTACTGGACGATCGACTGCGCGCTCGCGGCCGCGCTCCCTCCCTCGTTCATGGCGAGGGTCATCAAGCGCGCGGGCAAGAAGTTCGAGCCTGTCTCCAAGGAGGAGGCGGACGAGGCCGCGGGCGTCTTGCGCGCGGCGGAGTTTCGCGTCGCCGCGGTGGCACGCAAAGAGCGCCGGCGCAAGCCCGGGCCGCCGCTCATCACCTCCAAGCTCCAGCAGGAGGCCGCCAATCGCCTGCGCTTCACCGCCAAGCGGACGATGATGCTCGCGCAGCAGCTCTACGAGGGTGTAGAGCTCGGTGACGAGGGGTCGGTGGCGCTCATCACCTACATGCGTACGGACTCGACGCGGGTCTCCAACGACGCGCTCACGGCGGTGCGCGAGCACATCGGCGCGCGCTTCGGCCGCGAGTACCTGCCCGAGCAGCCGAACTTCTACCGCAGCAAGAAGGGTGCGCAGGACGCCCACGAGGCCATCCGTCCGACCTCCATGGACTATCCCCCGGAGCGCGTCGCGCCCTTCCTTACGGCCGACCAGCTCAAGCTCTATAGCTTGATCTGGCGCTGGTTCGTCGCGAGCCAGATGGCGGCGGCGGTGTACGATCAGACCACCGTCGATATCGACGCGGGTCCGTTCGCCTTGCGGGCCACGGGCTCGACCCTGAAGTTTCGTGGGTTCCTCGCGGCGTACGGCGTGGCCGAGGTGGTCGAGGACGAGAAGGAAGACAAGGAAGAAGCGGGCGCCCTCGCCAAAGGCGAGCTGCCGGCGCTCGGCGAGGGCGAGGTCTTAAAGCTCGACGCGGTCTTGCCCGAGCAACACTTCACGCAGCCGCCGCCGCGCTTCTCCGAGAGCACGCTCGTAAAAGAGCTCGAGGACAGCGGCATCGGGCGGCCCTCCACCTACGCGGCGATCTTGTCGACGATCGTGAGCCGCGGCTACATAAAGAAGCGACATGACGGCCGATTCCGCCCGACCGAGCTTGGCACGGTCATCACCGAGCTTCTGACGGCCTCGTTCCCCGAGGTGCTCGACGTCAAGTTCACGGCGCAGATGGAGGAGCGGCTCGACGAGGTAGAGGAGGGGAAGAGCGACTGGCACGAGCTGCTCGCGTCTTTCTATCACGGCGGGTTTTTCGCGAGCCTCGAGCGCGCGAAGACCGAGATGCGCGACGTCAAGCGCGAGGAGGTCGCGACCGAGCACACGTGCGGCCTGTGCGGGCAGCCGATGGTGATCAAGTGGGGGCGCAACGGATCGTTCCTCGCTTGCAAAGGCTACCCGGATTGTCGCAACACGCGCGATTATATCCGGCGCGACGACCAGTCGATCGAGCTGGTCCCCGAGGCGACCACCGACGAGCGCTGCCCGACGTGCGGCGGCCCCATGGTGGTCAAGCGCGGTCGCTTCGGGCAGTTTCTGGCGTGCCAGCAGTACCCCGAGTGCAAGGGCACGCGCCCCATGTCTATCGGGGTCGCCTGCCCGAAGGGCTGCGGCGGCTACATCACCGAGCGCCGCTCCAAGCGCGGGCGGACGTTCTACGGCTGCTCGAGCTATCCCGCGTGCGACTTCGTGAGCTGGGACCGCCCGGTCACCGGCCCTTGCCCGAGCTGCGGCAGCGCCTATCTCATCCGTCGGTTCCTCAAGAACGGGGCGGTCATCAAGTGCCCGAACAAGAGCTGTGGTTACACGCGCGATCCCGAGCTCGATGACGACGACGCGCGCGTGGTCGCGCTCTAGCCCTCATGATTGATCACATCTTTTGCTGGACATCAAAAACCCTCGTCATGCCCGTG
>CAYXQW010000260.1:1923-4674 GCA_964466695.1 uncultured Bdellovibrionales bacterium | reverse complement strand
TGTGTTTCGAGGGCTGTTCGGTGTTTTGTGGTCACAGAAATGAGGGCATGGGTCAAAAGCGCGACGCGACGTTTCATCTTCTTAAATCCTCACGCCCAAACGACGCCCGACCGCGCGGCAGACTTGCTCGAGAAACCCGAGCTTGTCCTCGGAGTTTACGAACGCCGCCCACAACTGCCTAAGCTTTCCGGGAAACATCTTCCGCTCGATTTCGGCGAAGCTCTTACCGGCGGCGACCAACTTCATGCAGGTCGCGCGCTTCGTCGGAGCCGGGAGGCTCCCGGAGACGATGCGCTTGTTCTTGGCGACGGCGGTCGTAAAGGATGTCGGTTCGAGCGCGATCTTGTCCGCGCTCGCGAGCGTCTCCAAGAGGCGGGCGCCCGCCTCGCTGTTCGCCAACACCACCGACACGCCGCGCAGGTCGTGCCATTTTTCGGGGCAGCCCCAGAAGTCGCCCAAGGTGAGGTCGCCCACGCGAGGAACGTGAGAGAAGCGGCAATGGTGGCAGGCGGGCATGTTATAAAAATGATGAACTACAAAGCCGCGAAAGAAAGCATCAGCAGAGGCCGTCTTGTTATAGCGACGACCGCCTTTGGAGACCGCCAACACCGACTGCCACCCGAAGGTCTTATCCCGAAAGCTATACTCCGCTACAGGCTCGCCATCGAACAGCTCTGAGAGATACCTCTGAAAGACCGTGAGCGAGGGCACCCCATGGCAGACGATGTCCACCAGCAAGACCCGCCGCCTCTGCTCATCGTCGAGCGCGGCGCGCATGGCCGCCACCTGACAGGGGGTCCCGCTAAACAAGACGGGCGCGCCTCTTTCGAGGTGCGCTATGACCTCATCATAAACACCCTCGAGCGAGCTTAGCGCATACTTCGAGCCACGCATGGCCTTCACGTCTTCTAGCCTGGTGGAGACTATGTGCTTGGGGGTCCATTGCTCGTCAAAGACACACCCCGCGACGGCGCCGCCTCGTTGCAAGATCACCTGCGCCAGCTCGAAGAAGATCCCTCCGGACGAGCCCGCGAGTCGCGAGGCTTCATCGCGCGTCCACGCGGCGAAGGCTCTTGGTTGCTCCTCATCGCCTACGGAAAGACCGCGACGCATATCGATCAAGACGGGACAACGATCTTGGCAGAGCCCACACTCCGAGCACACCTCGCGGTTGACCACGGGTCTGTAGAAACCCTCGCTGTCGAGCTCCATGGTGATGGCGCGAAGCGAGCAAGCCGCGGCGCAAGCGAAGCAGCCGGTGCACTCGGCGACGCCGATGATGTCGATGCAAGGTCCTCGTTCGTGCATGACTACCTTCGCGATTGAGTAGGATTTTCTTCATGTGCGTGTCGTCTAGCACGGCGCGTGATGTGATGAAACAACGCTTCGTCGAGCCCCACATTGTGACGAAGGCGAGCGCCGTCTATGTATGGCCGCGTGTTTACGGGAACCGATAAGAACGAGAGACGAGTGCCGCCAGATCCGTCGCCTTTTTTCTCCCGCGTCGTCTCGCGCTTGTTCTCCGCGTGGCGTCGTCATGGGAGAGCTCTGCGTTCTATCGCGGCGGTCCTTGGCGGCAACGCTTCGATCTCCGTTCTCGGCGCCATCGGCAGCATCGTCGTCGCCCGTTTCTTGAGCCCGGAGACGCTCGGCAGCTTTCGCGTTTACACCATACCCCTCATGTACCTGAGCTTTCTCCATCTCGGTACCTTCGATGGGCTGTGGCGGCAGATCCCTTTTTTCATGGGGCGCGGCAAGAAAGACGAGGCTCATCGTGTCGCCGCGGCTGGCGGTGCCTGGAGCCTCTGGCTCTCGCTCATAGGCTCGTGTGGGTTCATCACCGTCGCTCTCGTGAGTCTTTGGCGTCGCGACCTCGTGGGTGTTGCGGGGTGGCTCTCACAAGCAGCCATCTGTTGGGGGTCGTTCTATGGTCTTTATTTAAGTGCGACCTTCCGTACCATGACTCACTTCGTCGCCCTCGCGCGCGTGCAGCTCATGCAGGCCCTCTTTGGCCTGGCTCTCGTGTCGGTGGTGCCAGCTCTCGGCTTCTATGGGCTTTGCCTGCGCGCGGCGGCGCCCGTGGTTGCGGGAGTTGCGCTGTTGTATCGCCGCCGGCCTCTGCGGATAGCTCTACGCTTCGACCGCACCGCCTTCAAGGATTTGATCCGCGTCGGCCTGCCGTTCTGTGTGTGGGGCTCGCTCTACACCTCGCTTTGGGCCGCGCTCGAAAATACCTTGCTGCTCAAGCTCGGCGGGGTGAAAGAGCTCGGGCTGTTCTCCGTAGCTGTTGTGTTGCGTGAGGGGCTGTTGTTGTTGCCGGGGGCCGCGCAACAAGCACTGTTGCCTGGCGTGGTCTCGTCTTACGCCCAAGGTGAAGAACTGCGTGCGGTTTTGCGCAGGTCGATACGTCCAACGTTCTTGCTCACAGGGCTGACTGCGATCCTCGTGCTCTTCTGCTCGCTCGCTCTCGATCTCCTGGTGCCCTTGCTTATCCCCAGATATATCGAAGGTATTGTGCTCATGAAGGTTTGCCTATGGGTAGCAGTAGTGCGAGCTACGTGCTTGCCTTTCAATGCTATCTTGGCCACCGGCAAGAGTTGGCTCCTCGGGCGCGGTGTCCTGGTGGGGCTCGCGGCGTTCGTGCTCGGCGTCTATTTGTTCTCCTTTATGATGAGCGGCATGCTGGCGGTAGCCCTGGGGTCATTGCTGGGCAAGGCCGTGCGTGTGGTGGTGATCTATGCGAGCCTATGG
>CAYXQW010000260.1:0-1913 GCA_964466695.1 uncultured Bdellovibrionales bacterium | reverse complement strand
TCGATCATGCCCTCACAGCCAAAATCTGCTTAGCCCGGCGTTGCGGCCCAGTCGCCCTCTCCTTGCCAAACACCCCCAGCAACTTGTAACACTGGTTTGTAATGCCATCCCCAAAATACACCAAAGCCGTTTTGTCGTTGCCTTGCCCGGTGGAGGCGCCGAAATCTTGCCTCGAGGTTCCGGCTCAATGGTTCCAGGGGCAGCATGGCAATTTGCGGTTCGCGAAGGTCATACAAACATCGATACGCTTGCGAGGATTGGTGCATGGGTTCACCTGACGATCATATGTTCGAGACCCCTCTATTTCGGCGTCAACTACGGATGGAAATCGCTAGTTGGATCGGTCGACATTTTATGAAGTGGAGGAGTCGCATACGTCCGAAGAAGAGTCCTGCTCTTCTCGATATAGGCGCAGGAGCCAATTTCCTGGATGGATGGATCCACGTCGATTTCTTTAGGACGCCACCGATTAGATTTTGGAAAAAAGCTCCTCGAGCGCGCCGGCCCGAGGTCGAAACCGACCTTCGTTATCCGTTAGATTGTCCGTCTGATTCTATAGATGGCGTGTACTCGGGGCATACATTAGAGCACCTTTACCCTCGAGAGGCCCGTGCGTTACTGCTCGAGATATTTCGAGTCCTCAAACCGGGTGCGTGGGCGCGGATTAACGTTCCTGATTTAGGAAAGTATGTCGCCCTTTACACGGGAAGAGTCGTTCATCCTAAGTTTGCCGCCTTTACTTCGGGTGCTGCCGCCATAGGGTCATTGACACAAAACCATGGACATCACTCGGTGTGGGATCGCGCTCTGCTGCAAGGCGTGCTCGAAGAGATAGGTTTCAAAAGCGTGAGGGAAGTTGCTTTTGAAAAAGAAGGGAGCGACCCTCGTTTAATCAAAGAAGAGAGTATCAGAGCCTGGGAGACGTTAGTAGTTGAAGGCCAAAAACCACTTGATGTTGGCCTATAATTTTCGTGTCCTATGCGAAGTCTCTACGCCCTGGCACCTGCTCGTTGTGCGGTCGCTACTCGCGAGTGACCGCGTGCCAAACAAGGTGGGCCCTCGGCGAATCACCGAACCGCGCGCGTGATTACGCCTGAATGATGCCCCCTCCACCGAAGACGCAAGCAAGCACAGCTCACGCGGCTGCGCCCAGCACTCACTCCGCCGCTTTCCCCTCGGGCGCGGCGGCCCGCGGCAGCGCCACCGTGAAGACCGAGCCGCGATCGACCTTTGAGCTCACCTTGATGTCCCCGCCGAGGCTGCGGATGATCTCGCGGCTTATCGACAGGCCGAGCCCCGTGCCCGTCTCGGGCGGCTTGGTCGTAAAGAACGGCTGAAAGAGGAGCGCGCGGTGACGCGGGTCGATCCCCGAGCCGTTGTCCGCGATGCTCACTAAAACCTCGGCATCATAGACCGTGCTCGTGACCACGATCTCGTTCTCGGCGCGCCGCTCGGCCGGCAGCGCCTGGGTCGCATTCACGAGCAGATTCAAGAACACCTGTGCCAGCCGGCCCGCGTCGGCCTTGACCCAAGCCCCGGGCGAAAGCTCCGTGCGCAGCTTCGCCTTACGCGCGATGTCCCCCCCGGCGATGCGCAAGGCCGAGCGCAGCGCCTCATTGATATCGATCGGCCGCTCGCTCGGCTGCTCCCGCCGCGCGAGGCAGCGCAGATCACCCACGATGTCGCGGATGCGCGCGGTGCCGCTGACCGCGTCGCGCAGCGCCGCGCAAGCCATCGGCACGGCGTCCTCGGCCTTGAGCCGCGCCAGGGCCGCGCGCACCGCCGGGTCGGTGGAGACAGCCAACACCTCGCCGAGCTCGGCGATCACTGACAGATCTGAGCTCAAGCTCTCGAGGCTCGCCGCGACGAAGGAGAGCGGGTTGTTGATCTCGTGCGCCACCCCGGCCGCCACC
>CAYXQW010000259.1:0-4709 GCA_964466695.1 uncultured Bdellovibrionales bacterium | reverse complement strand
GGCGGCGGCGGCGATCCTCGCCTTCGTCAATCTACCGATCGTGTGGCTCTCGGTGAAGTGGTGGAGCGGCTTACACCAGGCCCAGACCGCACAAGGCTCGCTCCACCCGAGCATGTACCGCGCCCTCGCGGTGAATGTCCTCGCCTTCGGCGCGGCCGCGGCCTGGCTCGTTTACGCGCGTTACAAGCTCGCGCGCCGCGCGCAGCGGCGCGAACTCGTTCCCGAGGATGAGGCATGACCCTCACGAGCTCACCGGACTTCGCGTTTTTGGCCTTGGCCTACGGCGTCACCTGGACGGTGCTCTGCTTCTACGCTGCCTCGTTGTGGCGGCGCGTATCTCGCGACGATGATTGACGCGCGCGCGCGGCGCCTGATCTTGCTTACGCTGCTGCTCATAACGGGCGCGACCATCGGGATCATCGCCGTACGCACCCTCGAGCAAAACCTCGTCTACTACCTGACGCCACGCGAGCTACTCGCGCGCGACTCGCCTTCGACGCGAGAGCACACGAGGCTCGGCGGTATAGTTTGCGAGGGCACCATGACCGACGACGCCACGCGCGAAGAGCTCACCTTCACGGTAGGGATGGACGAGAGCTGCCACGGCCCTTCGGTCCGCGCGCGCGTCGCGAAAGCTACGCCACGGATGCTCCGCGAGGGCATCGCCGTCGTGCTCGAGGGACGCTACGACGGCCGCGTCTTCCACGCCGAGCGGCTGATGGTAAAGCACGGCAACACCTACCACCCAAAGATCGCAGACCCTACCGCTCGAAGAGCACCAGGCGACTCACCCGCTCGAGCAAGCTCTTGCGCGAGCTCCCAAGGCCGAGCGCGAGCGAGGTGACCTTCGTCCGGTCTATACGCATCATGGTCTCACCACCTTCGGCGCACGGCACGAGGTAGCCCGAGATCGCGTGCAGCGCATAGGCGTGGTCGCCGTCGCGGCCGAGGTAGAGCATGATGTGGCCGGGCAGATAGAGCAGCACCAGAGCCTCGCGCGCGGCCTCCTCGATAGCCGCGAGCTTGTGCGCCTCAGACAGGCCGGCCACGTCGCGGTAGCTAACGCCGGCGAACGCTTGCCAGGCGGCGCTGCGCGGCAAGGTCACGCCGAAGGTGGCGAAGAGATCCATGAGCAAGAGCGAGCAATCGCGCTCGCCACCAACGCCACCGAAACCATACGGGGTCTCGAGCAGCTCGAAGGCGCGCCGCCAGAGCGCCTCGCGCGTCAGAGCCTCGTCCCCAAGACGCGCGGCCGAAGTGGACGCGAGCCAGGTTTCACCCAACCCCGAAGGCCCGGGGAAAGACACCGCGAACCGCTCGCCCACGCGCGCGCGCATCGGCAACACGACCCCCATCCGTGTAACTCCGACAGGTTTGCCGTCTTCGCTCTCGATTACCGCCTGGTCGTCAGTCACGACCACGCGCGCTTCGGCCTCGAGGTAGGCGCGCGCCTGCGCGTGCGTCAACGGCGGCCCGAGCGCCTCGCGCGCGACGAAACCTTGCGCGTAGGAGGTCCACACGTGGCAGTAGGCGCCTCCTTGAAAGAAGACACGCACGAGCTCCCCCGCGCGCAGCGGTGCTCGCTGGAGCATGTCGAACGCGAGATCCTCGGCATCTTCATACAACCCCTCGGAGGTAGGGTAAGCACGAAGCGCCGCGGGCACATGGACGAGGCGCAGCTCGCTCACAGGCCGCATCGCGGCGAGCTCTTGCCCGAGGCGCGCGAGCAACGCGCGCGGCGAGGTATCCGCCACGGTGTGCGCTTCGCCGCGCGCGACCTTTCTGCCTAACCCCGAAAGACCGCGCGCGAGCTGCTGTTTGAGCCGCTCGTGTGACATCGACACCGCGAGCAGATCGAAGCGCCCCCGCGGCCAACCGTCGACGTGCAGCCGCGCGACGCGCCGATTGTGCGCCTCGATCTGCGCGCGCGTCATGACCGGGCTTTGCCGTTGCGCGAGGGAGAGCTTCGAAAGCCAGAACTCCACGCTGTCGTGCTCGGATCGAGAGAAGGGCAAAGGTGAAGGGGCGAGGGCGCGCGGCGGACAGGCCCCCCGTGCGGGAGCTTGCACGAAGATCAGGAGAGCCACGCAAAAAAAGCGCGCCATGCGCGAGAACTCAAGGCAAGGCTACGAGATAAGCCATGGGCCTCTTACCCACGGGGCGAAGCTCGGAGCCCACGTGCTCGTGCACCACGAGGCCGCTGTCGGGCGCGGCGAGGCCGAGCGCCGTGAGCGCCGCCACCAAGGCGTCGAGCTCGCCAGCGGTCTCGATGGCGCACTCCTCGAGCTGCACGAGGCCGCCTTCGACAAAACGCGTGACGAGCGCCTGCACGCTCGCGGCGTCTCCCTTTGGCCCCTTGGCATAAGCGAGGATGTCCTCGCGCGCCTCCGGCCAGAGGTGCGCCAAGCTGAAGCGCGGGTGGCACTCGACGAGCTGATGACGCGGGAGCTGGTTGCTGCGGATCTCCTCGGCGATCGCCCAGGCCAAGGCCATGCCCTGCACCGTGACGACGCTCGGTCGCGCGAGCGGCGAACGCACCCAAGATCGCGGCGCCCAACGCGGCAAGCGCTTCTTCAAGGCGTTGTCGGCGCCACGGACGCCCTTCGCCGAGTTCGACCATGTAAGGGGCGCGGCCACGGCCACCGCCTGCAACTCGCCCCACTCCCCGACCGTACCCACGATACGCCCCACCGCATCATCGACACCTTCGCAAACGCGGGAGACGACGAGCGTGGCCGGGAACTTGTCCTGCCAGTATAGCGCCACGAGGCTGATGCCGGCGCGCGCTCTCGGATTGACACCAAAGACAACTGCCATGGGACCTCTGCTATATCACAGCCGGTTTGACAGGAGAAACGGACAACACCGCCGCGTCGATCTCCAGGAGCAAAGAGATCAAGACCCTGGCCGCACAACGCGACTCTTCGCCGTCACACGCCGCGATGATCTCGGCCACCGTCCGGCGTCCATCGACGAGATCGAGCACCCGCCGCTCGGCCTCGGTGAGCGGCAGAAAACCCTCGTCGAGCTCCTTGTGCGTGACGCGCGTTACCACCGCGTCGACGTGGGGTTGCAGGTTGGTCTCGAGCGTGGCGTTGTCTAAGGTGCGCGTCGCCGCCAACACGAGGTCGTTCGGAGACAAACGCAGATCGAGCTTCTCGCCAAGGTACCTGGCGTTCTCGAACAAGACATATTGCCCGCAGCGCCAGTGGCACAGATCGACGAGCCGCTCGAGCTGTTGATCGAGCAGACCCTGGACCAACGTGTCTTGTGCGATAAAACCGAGGCGCAACAAGATCTGCCCGAACAGCAGAGGTTCGGGAGTGTTAGCGTGGAGCGCCACCATGAGCTTGTAAGGATCGATGGCGCCGTGCCGCAAGAGCACCTCCCCGAGCCGCTCGGTCTCGACGTTCGAGGAGATGAAGACGGGGTTGCCTTGCTCTAAGTAGATGTCCTTCTGGCGCGGGTGATCTTTGACCGTGAGCAAGCCCGTGGCCTCGGCGAGATGAAACCTGAAGAACACCCGAAAGAAGCTGTTCTTGCTCAGATCGCCGACGTGCGTCGCCTTGTGCGAACCGGCGGCCTGTGGTTGCCCGAAGGCCTCGACGCAGCTAGCCAGCGGCAACCACGGACCACCGTCGCACGACACCAGGACATCGTCTTGCACGACCCCGGCGCTCACGAGATCGCGCACCGTCTCGATACGAACGGGGCCGATCAAACCCTGGCGCGGGTCGTTTAAGCGGTACTCGCTCATGGCTCTCTATTGTAACTCAGAAACCGCGTCACGATAACGCGCTTTGGGTGGGCCCGTGAAAGCACCGTCTTTACGCGGGAGCCGGGGCAGCCTGCGCCGCCGGGCCTTTGTAAGAAGCGCTGCCGAAGGCCAAGATCGGCGCGAAGACGATGCCGAGCAGCAAGAGGCCGAGGCCGAAGCCCACACTCTTACCGAAGCTCTTCGCGAGATCGAAGCAGAGGATCACGGAGACGATCAGGTTAGCCAAGGGGATGAACATGAGGATAACCCACCAGATAGGCCGCCCCACGATCTCCAAGAGGACAATGAGGTTGTAGATGGGGATGATCGCGGCCCAGCCCGGCTTGCCGGCCTTGACGAAGATCTTCCAGCCGACAACAACGGAGAACACCAGGATAAAGAGGTAGAAGAGCGTCAACACTATGCCCACACCCGCCGCCTGCAATTCGCCTTGCTGCATCGGATCCATGTAGTCCCTCGAATTGAGCGCGATCACCATGATCGCGCAAACCTATGATATGAACCCAACACGGAGTCGAGTGCAAGCCGCGTGTCGGCCCGCCTTGCCCAAAAGAGACCTACGCGACGCCGAGCGCTTCGCAGATCTCGAGCGTGGCCCGAGCGCTGTTCAGCGTGTAGAAGTGCACGCCGCAAACACCGCGCTCTACGAGCTCGCGCACCTGCTCTTTGGCCCACGAGATCCCCACGCGCTCCACCTGCTCGTCGTGATGAGCCTCGCCGAGGGCGCACAGCAACGCGGCGGGGAAGCGCGCCCGCGGCGCATAACCGGCCATCCGCTCCATACCGCGCCGCGTGGTGATGGGCATGATGCCCGCGACGATGGGGACGCGGATGCCGGCGAGCTCTGCGCGCTCGCGAAAGTCGAAGAAGTCGCGGTTGTCGAAGAACAACTGCGTACAGATGTAGTCGGCGCCAGCGTCCACCTTGGCCC
>CAYXQW010000258.1:0-4716 GCA_964466695.1 uncultured Bdellovibrionales bacterium | reverse complement strand
CCGCCACCGCCGCGACTCCCGCTGTCGCCTCCGCATCGAGCGTGACCCCGGCCGCCCGCGCCATCTCCCGCGCGAGGTGCTGGTTCGTCGCCTGCAGAGCCAGGGCCGTGCCCACCTCCTCGCTCACCCCGAGCGCCAAGAGCATCCTCGCGTACGCCGTGTAAGCTTGTGCTCCGTCCACCCCCTCGCCCGGAGCCTGCGGAAGGCGCGAGAGCTCCTCGAGATCTTGAAGCGGCAGCTCCGCGCCCTCGAGGCTCCGCAGCCGCTCCGACCACACGGGGCCGAGCCGCAAGAGCACCGCCGTCTGTACCTCCTCCTCGTCGAGGCCGCTCGCCCGCAGCGCCGCCTCCGAGCCCTCTCGAAGCCGCGTCAGATCTCCCTCCCCGAGCGCCCCGTGCTGCAAGCGCCAACGCAAGCCCACGTCGCCGTGCACCGCCCGGTCGAGCGCCACGTCCCCCGCGAATTGCCGATAGGCCTTGTCCACCTCCGCCCGCGCCGCCTTGTACTCCTTCTCGCTCCCATACTCCCCGCGGTTACGCGCGAGCGCCGCGTCGAGCCGCGACTTGAGCGCCCGAAGCTCCGAGCTTCGAAGCGGCGCGACGTCGTCGTGACCGAAGCGCGCGTGCGCAAGCTCCGACTCCACCTCTCGCCGCGTCGCGCGACCCACCACCGGCCCGCCGAGACCCGAGCCCGCCTGCTTGCGGCTCATCTTCCACTTCGCCTGCTGCCCGAGGCCCACGGCGATGAGCGGCGACAGCTCGCCCCACGCCGCCCCGAGCGCCGCCGCCCGGTTAGGGTCGCGCACCTGTGGCAAGATCACATCTTGCACCGCCGTCGAGAGCAGCGAGAACCGCGTCATGTTCCAAAGCTGCGTCATCGCCTGCGCCCCGCGCACCCGGCTCAGGCTACAGCCGTAGCCCACCTCGATGAACTCCAGGCTCTCGCGAACGAGCTTCGTCCAAAGGTCATCCTCGCCCCGGCGCGCCACCATCCCCGACACCGCGTAGTCCTTGCCCGCGATGAGCGCCCGCATGTGGCCGTAGCCCACCCCCATCCGCAAACCCACGCGCATCGTCGTCGCGATCGCCTGGCGCTCGAGCACACCCGCCACCACGCTCGAACGGCTCATCATGGCCAACAGCGACTCCGACGCCGCCGTCGACTCGAGGTACGGCGCCGTCGCCGTCAAGGCCCGCCCCGAGCCGCGCAACATGAGCCGGCCGCCAAGGCTCGCCGCCCGCACGAGACCCTGCGTGCTCGCGGCCAAAGGCGCCGCGCCGAGACGCGTGAGCGTCGCGCCCGCCCACGTAACCCCCGCCCCCACGCTCAGGTACTCCGCCACCAAGGCCGGCGCGAGCACCGACACCGACACCCCGAGCACCCGCTGCGTCACCCGGAAAGCCGCCGGCACCTCGGCCGTCCACTCGTTGATGAAGTCGTACGAATTCCCGACCGCCTCCATTTGCACCGTCGGCACCCAGCTCGTCTCGAGCCGCGCCGACGCCAAGCCCAGGTCTCCACGCGTGGCCCTAAGCGACCCGGTAAGCGCCCGGTTCTCGCGCAACACCTCGCCTGCCTGCAACAGACGCGGGCCGCGCACGAGCTCCTCCGTCTCCACCCGCGCCACGGGCGCCGCCGCCACCCCCGCCGCCACCATCACGGGTTCCTGCCGCACGCTCCGCACCTGCTCGCGATAGCTCGCCACCAGCTTTTGCGACTCCTCCGAGAGCGGGAGCCCTTCGAGCAAGCTCGTCGTCGCAAAGCCGTTCGCGAGGCGCTCCTTGCGGCCGCGACCTACCACCATCCCCAAAGACGCCGTCGCGTAGGCCAACGCCTCCGACTCGCCCATGCCCCGCGCCAGACGATATCCCTCCGCGAAGACCGCGAGCGCCCCCTGCTGCGCGCCCACCTCCGCCGAAAGCTCCGCCTCAGCCTCCGCCTCGTCCTGCCAATAAACAAACGGCGCCGCCGCGTACCCGAGCAACGTCCCGAACAGCTCCCCGTGGACCTCCTTCTGGAGCTGCTTGTTGCGTTCCATCCCCGCCCGCTGCGAAGCCTGCGCCGACTCCGAGCCGCGCAAAAGCTGGGCGTTCGCCGCCTCCAAAAACGACTCGTAGGTCGAGGACAAAGCGAGCAACGACTCCCGCGCGGCTCGCGCTCGCGCCGCCGCCTGCGTCACCACCTCGTCGCCCAAACGCTCCGCCGCTTGCACCTCGCCTTGCGCGTACACCTCCCGCGCCGACTCCAGAAGCTCAACATGCGCCTTGGCATCCAGCGCGCGACGACCCGTGGCCTCATCGAGCGTTGGCCGCTCCATCTGCGACCACGCAAGCTCCCGCATCCCCACCTGACTCGACGCCGAAAACTCCTGATAACCAACCGCCGCGAGCCGGCGCTCCTCCTCGCTCCGCGAAAGCTCACGAGCACGATCGAGGTGCGTCCTCCCGAGCGTGAGGCTCTCCTCCATCATCGCCGGCGCGTAGCCTCCCGCAAGCTCGAGCATACGGCCGTGATGGATCGCGCTCGACACGAGCTGCGCCGGCGGCCCTTCCGCTTCGAGCGTCCCGTCGAGCTTCGCGAGCGTCTCGCGCTGCGACACAAGACCCGCACGGAGCGCCGCCTCTCCCTCCTCCACCCGCGCCGCAAGCTCCGTGGCCTGCGCGCGCCGCTCCTCCTCCGCCTCCGCCGAAGCCGCAAGGTCGGCCTCGAGGTCTCGTACCTTCGCCTCACCCCGCTCCGCGTCCACGAACCATCGCCACGCCCCCGTGCCGAGGTCCAGCGCGTTGTCCGTCGAAAGCCGGTTCTGCTCGCCCTCGATCGCCTGCGTACGCTCCGACCGGAGCTTCTCAGCCGCCGCGAGGCGACCCTCGTCCTTAAGGCTTGCGCGCAAATCCCTACGCGCCTCCAAAAACGCCGCCGCCTCCCGGTTGCACACCTCGCTCAAAGACAGATGCCGCTCGTAGACCTCCTGCAACACCGGCACCGCGAGCGCCTGCGCCTCGGCCCATGAGACCTCGCGACGCGACACCTCCTGCACCGAGGAGAGCGTCGTCTCCAAGCTCTCACCACCAAGGCCGCCCAAAAGCGCCGCGTGCAAAAGCTCGTCTCGCCGCAAGGACTCCGCCCGCGCCGGCGCCGCCTTCCTGACCGCCTCGTACCCCTCCTTCGCCGCAGCCGACCGCGCCTGCGCCTCGGTGAGACGACCCTCCGCCTCCCGCTCCGCCGCCGTCGTCCCCTCGAGATCACCCGCCCGCGCCCGACAAAGCTCGAGCTGCCGCGAAGACAGCTCCTCCTCCAAGGCCGCGCTCTTTTGAACGTAGCGCGACACCAAGAGCTCGCTTACGCCCTTCCCCCCGCGTAGCTGCGACTTCATCTTGAAGTCGAGGTACGCCTTCTCCTCCTCCGCCTCGGCGAGGCGAAGCTCCGCCACAAGCTCACGCTCCCCACCCGACTTCTCGAGCTTCGCCGAAAGCTCGCGCCGCCGCTCCTGCGCGTCGTTGTACGCCGCGAGCAGCTCCGACTCGCTCCCCGACAAAAACTCCGCGCCAAGTTGCGCGCTCGCGTCCTCGCGAACACCAAGCTCCACCCGACGCGAGACCTCGCCACCCTCCGCCGCCACCACCGCCGCCTGCGCTAAAAACTCGCCGTGCGCCGCGAGACGCTCCTCTTGGCTCACACCCGAAAGGTCGCCCGTAAGGCCCCGGCGAAGCTCAACGAGCGCCGTCGCGTTCGCCGCGACCCGGCTCACGGACACCTGCAAAAGGCGCTTACGCCCCTCGTGATCGAGCTCCGTCTCTTCTTGGCGAGACTCGTAGCGACGGCAGAGCTCCGCCTCGGACTTCTCATGCGACGCCCGCGCCCGAGCGTACGCCAGAGTCTCCCGACGACCCTCTGGCATCCACGAAAGCGCCGCCTCCGCCTCCTCCGAGCCCGAAAGCTCCTCCGCGCCCGTAAAGCCCCAACGACCCGAGACCACCTCCGCGTCGCGGACATCCGCCGACGCGAGCTCATGATCTCGATACCCCGACGAAAGCTCGAACGCCTCGTACACGTACGCGTCCGCCCGCGCGCTCGCCGCCTCTGCCGCCTCCGGGTGCTCCTGGGCGCGCTCCCGAAACGCCGCCGCCCCTTGCCGCGCGCTCTCGTATAAAAACGCGTGGCTCTTCGCCGCTTGCTCGCGCGCCGCCTCTGCCCGCTTTTCGGCGACCGCCGGCGACTCTCCGCGCTCGCTTAGCTCTCGAGCCTCCGCGAGCGCCGAAAGCTCCGCCTTGCGCGCCCGAAGCTCCTGACCTCGCATCACCCCCGCGTAGTACTTCTCGTAGCGCTCGAGGCCCGAGACCGCCCGCAGGTGCTCGCGCGCGGCCTCATTACGAGCGGCCGCGAGCTCTGGCCGCCCTTTCAGCCCCCGCTCGTTCAGGCGATAGAGCGCGAGCTCGAACGCGAACGCCTGGCGGTTCTTGAGCTCCTCCTCCACCTTCCACGACTCCGGCATCTGCTGCGCCCGCGCGCACGCTTGCCGCATGCTCTCGCTCATCTTCCCATCACGAACGAGCGCGATGAGCTCCTCCCGGCTTATGCCGAGGTTTCCGAAGATCCCCTCACCCGACGGCGCGTCCTTGTAGCTCGCGTACCCCAAGAGCCGCATGATCTCCCGGTCGCTCGCCTGCGGATCCTCGAGCTTCGCCAAGAGCTCCGAGCGGCGCTTGGCGTCGAGGT
>CAYXQW010000257.1:4377-4725 GCA_964466695.1 uncultured Bdellovibrionales bacterium | reverse complement strand
TGTGCGGCGTTGACGGCGAGGCTGTGATCCTTGCCTGCCTCGATGACGGTCCAGTTGGTGACGGAGCCCACCCGTTGGGGCGTCCTGTAGGTAACTTTGTCGCCGAGCCCGAGTTGATAGCTCTCGTTGACGCCCCATGACCACAATGTGCCGTCGGCCTTGAGAGCCAAGCTGTGCTCGTCGCCAGCAGAGACGGCGACGACCCCCCCGAGGTATTGCGTGCAACCGGCCGTCTGGTTGGTGTCGCAGACCCGGACAGGAACCGTCTTCAGGGTGGTTGTGGCGTCTCCCAGTTGACCGCTGTTCACGCCCCAGGCGAGCACACCTCCGTCTTTTACGGCCAAGGAG
>CAYXQW010000257.1:0-4323 GCA_964466695.1 uncultured Bdellovibrionales bacterium | reverse complement strand
AACGGTTGCCAGCGGAGATGGCTGTAACGCCTCCAAGAAAGCTCGTGCAAGGTGCGGTCTGGCCGACGTCGCAAACCTGCACCGGGTCGGGTCGTGTAGTCTGCGTGCCATCCCCCAACGGCCCACCCGAGTTGCTACCCCAGGCCCACACGGTTCCGTCGGTCTTGAGGCCCAAGGTGTGTGTGACTCCCGTCGCAACGGCCGCCCAGTCGTTGTCGGCACCAACCTTGGTGGGTATTTGACGATTCACCTCGTTGCTGTGCCCAAGCCGTCCCGCTGTGCCGATGCCCCACGTCCAGAGCGTGCCGTCGGGCTTGACCGCTGCCGCATGGTAGTCGCCAGCCGATACGCAGAACACCGAAATAGTCACGGTGTCGGCGGCCGAGTTGATGGTTCCGTCGTTGACGACAAGCGAGAACACCACCGTGCCGGCAGACCAGGCACGAAACGAGGGTTGTTCGGCCGTGTCGTCATCGAGCGTGACCGGCGGGCCCGAGATCTGAGTCCACGCGTAGGTGAGGGCATCGAGATCGGCGTCGGTGCTGGCCGTGGCGTCGAGGAGCACGGTTTTGCTTACTGTCGCGACCCGATCGGGCCCGGCGTTGGCGAAGGGTGTCGCGTTGCCGCCTGTGGTCGTGGCCGTGATGGTCACGGTGTCGGGATCGCTGTCGTCGGTGCCATCATTGACGATGAGCTGCACGACGTAATCTCCGTCTGCACCTGCGACGAACTTGGGATGCGCGGTCGTGGCGTCGACCCATGTTGGAGCCGAGCTCCCGGCAAACGACACGAAGCTCCACGAGTAACTGAGAACGTCGCTGTCGGCGTCGGAGCTTTGGCTTCCATCGAGCGTGACTGTTGAGCCCGTAGATACGTTCTGGTCTGGGCCCGCATACGCCACGGGCTGCGCGTTGCCGGTGTGCGCGGTGAGGGTGACGGTGGCGGCGTCGCTGTCTAGAAGGCCATCGTTGACGATGAGCGAGACGACATAGGCGCCGTCGAGATCGGCCACGAAGGTTGGGCGAACGTCTGCGGGGTTCGAAAGCGCGGCCGTGGATCCTGTCGGGGTGGAGACAAAGCTCCACGCATACGCAAGAACGTCGCCGTCCACGTCGGAGCTGCCGCTTCCATCGAGCGTGACTATGGAACCCGTTTTGACGCCTCGGTTGGCCCCAGCGTCCGCCAGAGGCGCGAGGTTGCTCGAGGCGGGCAGCGCGGTGATGGTGACGGTGGCGGCGTCACTGTCCACCTTGCCATCGTTGACGATGAGCGAGACGACATACTCGCCCTCGATGTCGGGGACGAAGGTTGGGCGGGCATCCACCGCGCCCGAGAGCGTGGCGCCTGATCCGTCTGGGATGGAAACGAAACTCCACGAATAACCGAGATCGTCTCCGTCGCTGTCCGAGCTGTCGCGGCCATCGAGGGTAACGGTGACGCCCACCAAGACGCTTTGAGGGGCGCCGGCGTTGGCGGTCGGTTGAGCATTGGTGACTTTGGGTTTGCTGCCGCCGCCACAGCCTGCGACAACCAGGGTCAGAGCGAACACAGCGTGCGCCCAACGCGCGAACCGCAACGAAGAGCTGAGTGACTGAGGCGGGTCGACTATTATTTTGTTCTGCACGGGCTCACTCCTAAGGAAGCACCCCCCGATTTCCTTTAAAAGTAGCCGCGATCCACCGCAGCTAGCAGGGCAAAGAAACTTGCCGTGGCGCACGCGCCCTTGACGATCCGTCACCGATCCCTGTTACCGTGGTAGCGTGACCTGCCGACCTATCAAAACGATCATGGTGGTGGATGACGACCGCGTCCTCGTGCAGCAGATGTGTACCGCTTTGGAGACCGGCGGGGTCGAGGTGCGCGCTTGCACCACCGTAAGCGAAGCCGTGACGACGCTCGCCGCGTGGCTGCCCGATCTTGTCGTGCTCGACCTGGCCCTGCCCGATGGGGACGCGTTTGATGTTCTAGAAATGCTGCGTGATCGCGCTCCGGCGCCCCTCGTGGTCGTTATCAGCGGCACGGCATCGGCACGGCAGTCGTTTCGCTTGGCCGAGCTCGGCGTCAGGAGCTATCTGTCCAAGCCATTCGATGACCACGAGCTTGCGGCGGCGATCCAGCATGCCGTTGACGAAGCGCCGAATATCAAGCCTCAGCTGCGACAGCTCGTGGGCCAGCGGTCCATTCACGAGGTGGAAGAAGAAGTGCGAGCCGCCATGCTCGATGAAGCGATTGCGCGCTCAGGGGGCAGTCGGCGTGGTGCGGCCCGGCTTCTCCAAGTGTCGCGACAGCTCGTGCAACGCATGCTTCGCATCCGTGAGTGATGTTTAGGTCGAGTCCGCCGAGCAAGCGCAACCGCTCTGGCAAAGGAGACGTAATGACGATGATTTCGTTCAGGCACATCGCGTCCTTGTTGCTCGCGGGCATGTGGCTTGCGACGTGCGGTGACTCTTCCGGCGCCCCCTCGGAGGAGGCCGGGCCCACTCTCACCATCGCGGACTTCCCCCCCATGGCGAGCGGATCTCCACCCGGGGCCGCGAGCACGACCCAGGCTCTCGCCCACGCGCTCGGGCGCGGGGTGAACTTCGGCAACATGTTCGACGCACCCAACGAGGGCGATTGGGACCAGCTCTTCTTTCGCGAAGCTTTCTTGGACGAGGCTCACGCGGCCGGCTTTACGACTATCCGCCTGCCTGTAAGGTGGAGCAACCACGCCAGAGCCACCTCCCCTTTCACCATCGACGAGCCCTTCTTCGCGCGGATCGAGCACGTAGTGGACGAGGCTCTGCTGCGCGAGCTCTACGTCGTGCTCGACATGCACCACTATCGCCAACTCGACGGCGACGCGCTGGACTACGGCGAGAAGAGCGTCGACGAAGAGGTGCTCGAGGTCCGCTTCCTCGCGATGTGGCGCCAGATCGCGGCGCGCTTTGCCGACAAGTCCGACAAGCTCCTCTTCGAGCTCTACAACGAGCCGCACGCGCGCCTCGACGACAACGCCTGGAACGATCTCGCGGCCCGCGCCATCAACGTCGTGCGCGAGACCAACCCCGAGCGCGTGGTGGTGATCGGCCCGACCCAATGGAATAACGCCTACAAGCTCGAGAGCCTAAAGCTACCCAACGACCCGTATGTGATCGTGATGATCCATAACTACGAGCCCTTCGCCTTCACGCACCAGGGCGCCGAGTGGATCACGCCCGCGCTGCCTTCGGGCGTGACCTGCTGCGATGCCACGCAGCTCGCGCAATTGCGCGCCCCGCTCGCGTTGGCCGCCGACTGGTCGGCCCGCCACGACTACCCCATCTTCCTCGGTGAGTTCGGCGCCTACCAGGCGGCCGACATGGATGCGCGCGCGACCTTCACGCGCGCGATGCGCGACGCGGCCGAGGACCTGGACATGAGCTGGGCGTACTGGGAGCTCGCCGCGAGCTTCGGGGTCTACGACCCTGTCGCGGGGGCCTTTCGCGCCGAGCTTTGCGACGCCTTGCTGGGCCCCTAAAACACCGGCCCGTCATACTTGCCGAGGGCGCGGTGCAACGTGCGCATCGAGCGGTCGTGGAGGGAGCGCATCGAGATCAGCGCGAGCACGGCTCCCACACCGGCGAGGAGCATGTCGGACTGGGCGTCCCAAATGTCGCCCTGGGTGCCGAGAAAACGATCGCCGCCCGCAGGATCGAGCATCGTCGCCGCTCCCCATTCCACGAGCTCGTAGACCGCCGCGAGGCCGAACACCACGCCGACGAGGATGAAGCTCAACCACCCGCCGCGACGCAGAGGCGTGGCGCGCAGAAACACCTCGCGCATGACGAGCACGGGGAAAAAGCCGAAGGCGAGATGTCCTATTTTGTCGTAGTTGTTGCGCTGAAAGTCGAACGCCTCGCGGATCCATTCGCCTAGCGGAGCCTTGGCGTACGTGTAGTAGCCGCCATAGACCAGCACCAAGATGTGCAAAAACACGGCCACGTAGACCAAGCGCGACATGGGAAAACGCCGATACGTGAGCGCGAGCGCGATGACCCCGGCGAGCCCCGGCCCCACTTCGAGCAGCCAATTCAGCCGCCCTTCGGGAGTCGTGGCAAAGGTGATGACGAACACGACGAGGAGCACGACTCCGAGAACGAGAGGAAAACGCGCCCAGGCAACGGTACCGACGAGAGGCTGAGAATCTTCCATACGAAGGAGCAAGCATGACTTCGTGGTGGAACACAAGAGGCGGAGCAGGACTCCGTATTTCAAGCGACCAGCGCTAACTCATCATAAAAATGCGCAAAATCTTTCACGTGTTAGCATACGCCACATACGGAAGAAGGAGACACGCATGTT
>CAYXQW010000256.1:0-4735 GCA_964466695.1 uncultured Bdellovibrionales bacterium | reverse complement strand
CTCCCCCGTGGCCTCTAGCAAAGCCGAGATGTCCTTCTCTTTGCCTATCAGCCCGCGGCTCAACGTCTCGACGCGATCAGAAATGATCTGGGCCTGGCTCAACGTCGGTCTCAGCCGTTTGCCGATCTCGGTGACCTCTCCGGCCGCTCTATACAGCATCACAGAGAGCCCGATGAGCACCGGGGTCAGGGCTCCGACGAGCACCCCTACCAAGATAGTCAACGCGAGCTGCCAGTTATCCATCGCCGATGCCGCTCTCCTCCTCCACCTACAACATAAGCATCGAGGCGGATGTGACAATTAGGAAGAACAAGGGGATATTGTCGCAAAATACGACATGTAGGGCGGGCTGGCCTTTGACCGAGATAGTAACTGCGCTTGTCAATCAACTATCTCTGCGAATGGGGGCGCGGCGATCTTTCTGAGCGGGTCGAGCAAGGCGGCGATGATAGCTGTCTTGAGCTTGAATTTGGGATCGTCCAACGTCCCCGTGATGGGGACGTCCAGCGTGATCTTGCCGCGCACATCTTTGAGAAGCGTGATGACCAGAGGCACGGGGAGCGTCGTGGCGTACTTGCTCTTTGTCTTATCACCCAAGGCCAGGTGGGTAATTTCTATGCTACTTCGGACCTTGAGCTTTCGGTGCTCGATCAAGCACTTGACGTCCAGATTGAGCTCCCCGTTCTCCAGCTCATAGCCGAGATACTTCGCGGCGTACGGGCTCAGCGAGACGAGCTTGACGTTCTTGAGGAGCCCGCGGAGATTTGTTGCTCCTTGGCTGGAGATAGGATTGGTCCGGCCAGAAATCTGCAGCCGAGCGTCGTTGTCGAGCTTGGCCTTGATCGCCACGTCGGCCCCACGGGAGCTCTCCGATGAGAGCGCTCCTATGCGGATATCCAGCGCTGTCAGCGCCATCTTCACGGGCGTGGAGGGTTGATCGGTGAACACTATCGCTCCATCCGTGAGCGTGATCGCGGCCACGGAGGCCGTTGGGGGATTCATCTGAAACGCCGGCTCGGACACCAGGAGCTCCTTCCACCGCACGGCTCCCCGGCCGATACCGGGGCTCACCTCCGCGCCAAAATCCAGCAGACGGACCTCGCCTACGGAGACCTGCCAGCCGGCGTGCGATGCTGCTTTGGCCTCCGGAGGGGCGGGCGCAGGCTCGATCACGTGCTCGACGTTGAAGGAGCCGTCCGCAAGGCGCCTCACCGTGGCCGATCCGCCGGTGACCACGATGGACGCGACCTCGATCGTTTGCCGCCATAAGTCCACGCGAGCGCCGTCGAGCTCGAGCTTGGCGAAGCCAACCAGGGGCGCTTCGCTCTCGCGCTCGTACACGTCTAGAGCGCGGGCCTCGATCGTGCCGTCGGTCAAGAGCGCCTCGGGGTGAGCGCGGGAGAGATCTAGATCGTAGGTCGCACGCGCCGTGAGAGCTCCGGAGGCGATCGTGAAGCTCAAAAACTCCTCGAAGTAGGGATAGTATTTACTCACCTGAACGTCTTGTGCCGCGAGCTCCCCGTGTGAGCTCAAGGGGTCCAGGCGCAAGGATCCTTTCCACGAGAGCTTCTCGCCGGCTTCAGAGACGGCGGTAAAAGCATACCGGCTCTCGTGCTCGGGGCTCATGGAGAAGTCCGTGACGCTCCCCGTAAGAGGGCTGATGGTCGTCGCGAGCTCGCTCGGGAGAGACTCGTCACGAAAGACGACTCTCCCACCCGACAGACGCATCACGTCGAGACGAAACGGCGGGACCTTCGGCCAGTCCAAGAGGAGCAGGTCGGCGAAGCTCGCCGTGCCGTCGGCGTTGCGAGTGATCTTCACGTGCGGCCCCATGAGCGCGCCATCCTTGAACACCCAGGTGCGATGAAAGAGCGACGACCAGAGCTCGAAGTTGATGTGGAACGCCTCCAAAAGAAGGAACTCTCCTCCCTGCGCCTCATCGATCCGAGCTTTGCTGACGGTGACGGACAGCGTGTAAGGGTTGAAGCGAATTTGCTCGATTACGACGTTGCGCCCCAACGCCTTGGTCAACTCCTGGACGGCAATTCTACGGGCGATCATCGGTAAGATCAGGAAGCCTAAGACCGCGTGCAGGAGCAGCAGCGCGCCCAGAGCAAAGAATAGTTTACGGTGCTTCATGACGATCAAAAGCCGGGGACGGGCGACGCCGCAAAACAGTGCCCGCCCCCGGCTTCTCGGCGCCTACAACGGACAACCGTTACCCGGAACGGAGACGACATTGGCGTCGAGGACAAACGCGCCGGCGCCGCCTACCCACGCACCGGCCATCGATCGGCCGCACGCCGTGGCGCCGGTCTTCATCGTGATATCGAAGGCGGCCAGGATGTTGCCTTGGAATTCAGAGTACGAGCCGATCGTCGCCGAGCTTGCGACCTGCCACCAGACGTTGGAGGCCTTGGCGCCGTTGATGAGGAGAACACGGGCGTGCGCCCCGGGGCTCTGGGCGCCGTCTGCCGAAGTCAGCGTGCTCGCTGACTGGAAGACGAAGACCGCGTTCGGGTCTCCCTGGCCGTCGAGCGTGATGTCCCCGGTGATCAAGATCGACGTGATGGAGGTGTAGACGCCCGGGGTGAACCAGTTGTCTCCGAGCACGAACGGGCTCCCGGCTACGTTGCCCAAAGTTGTGGGAGCCGCCATCGCGGTGCCGCCTCCCAAGCTACCGACGGCCGGGGGTCCGGCCAGAGGAGTAATGGCGAGAAACGCCGCGTTCAAGTCGGCTTTGACCGCGGCCGCTGTCGTGGTGTCCGGATATGAGCTCGTGATCACCGTCCCGGTGATGGTTGGAGCCATGCCATTGCAGAGGCCGAAGCCGCCCGCGTTGTCGACG
This sequence comes from uncultured Bdellovibrionales bacterium, assembly GCA_964466695.1. Lineage (GTDB taxonomy): Bacteria > Myxococcota > XYA12-FULL-58-9 > XYA12-FULL-58-9 > JAFGEK01 > CAYXQW01. The sequence goes on along the minus strand of CAYXQW010000256.1, from coordinate 1,887 downwards.
GCCACGGCGTTGCACTCTGCGAGTGGGTCCAACACCACGTCCCCGTTGATGAGGGTGATAGGCGCCGTAATGGTGTTGGTGATCCCCGCGGTCGCCGCGATCGCGAACGGCGCGGCCGATCCGAGCTCTACCGAGATCAAAGGCTCTGTCGCCGAAGCGGTCGTGAAGCTCCAAGGATTTGGCGCCGCGCCGCTTGCCAAGGCATTACCCACGAGGTCTTTGGCCGAAGTGGAGACCAGGACGGTATAGGTGGTGTCGCAGGCGAGAGGGTTTGCGGGCGTGAAGGTCGCGGTGTTGCTCGGGCCATCATAGACAACCGTCCCCGTCACGGGATCTACGCCGTCCGTCAAGGTGAAGCTTGCCGAGGTGATCGTCTGCGGATCCATCGGCTTGGTGAAGGCCGCCTCGATCGCCGTATCGACAGGGACATCCACGGCGAGATCGATCGGGCTCGTAGAGCTCACCTCTGGCGCGAGGCTGTCTGGGACCGCGTCCGTGGTGAAGCTCCAGAGGTGGTTTGCCACCAAAGCATTGCCGGCGATGTCCGTCGCCCCGGTCGTGATCGTTACGGTGAACGTGGTGCTCGCGGCGAGGTCGCGCGCGGGAGAGAAGGTGGCAGTGGCTCCGGCATAGGTCACCACACCGGCGACGGCGATCCTCCCTTGGGTCAGGGTGAAGGTCGTCGTGCTCAGCGTCTCGGGGCTCATCGCCTCGCTGAACGTCGCCTCGATAGCCGTGCTGACGGGGATGCCCGTCGCGTCGTGCACGGGGCTCGTGGAGGTGACGACCGGCGCGACGTTATCGTCGACGTCGTCGGGGTCTGTGATCTCTACTAGCTGCTGCCCGCACGCGGTCAGCAAAGATAGCAGCAAGAACAGCGCGCTACTCGTTAAGGTCTTCATGTTACTTGCTCCTGTCATTGAGGATGATGAAGTAGACGACGAACTCGACGCGCCGGTTGTTCTCACGGCCGGCGAGGGTGTCGTTGGTGTCTGCCGGGATCGAAGAGCCGAAGCCTTTCGAGACGAGGCGCTCCTTCGCGATACCGTGCGCCACCAGGTAATCGAGCACCGCTTCCGCCCGCTTCTCGGAGAGCGTCTGGTTGCGCTCGTCGCCTCCTTCGGACGAGGCATGCCCCTCGACCTGCACGCGAAAACCTTTGTTGTCCTTGAGCGCTTGCACGACTTCATCGAGCGCGAAAAACGAATCGGCGTGGAGAGTTGCCCGATTCCAGTCGAAGTAGAGCCGCTCGGTCAGCTCGAGCTTGTCCTGCTTTATGAGGAGCTTCTTGTAAGCGGGGCAGCCATAGCTGCTCATCACCCCTGCCACGTCGGGGCAGAGGTCTATTGTGTCGAGGATCCCATCCTGGTCGCGATCGGGGCAGAAAAAGGTCTCCTTGTTCGTGCCGCGCGCTTCGGCGACGACGACCGCCTCGCGCTCGACACCGGTCCCCACCTCGAGGCTCAGGCCCAGGCTCAAGATCTTGGCGTCGCGGTTGTCGAAGCCGGCCCGCTCGGGCTGGATGATCTGAAAATAGCGCACGAAGGGTCCGAGCCAGAAGATGCGGGACGCGCCGATGGGTACCGCCAGGCCGGCCGCGGCCGCAAAGCCGGGGCGGTGAAGCTCGCCCGTGCGGACGTAAAGCGCATCAACATCCACCCACGGTGAGGCGGCCAAGAGCGTGTCGTCGTCGGGGTAGTGATGCGGCCGCTTGAAGCGCAAGCTGCCGCCGAAGGCCCACGCGGTGCCGGCCTCGTCGAGCGACGCCTCGGCAGGCAGAGCCATGAAGGTGGCGCTGGGCCCGAGGTCTAGATACTCGTTCAACGCAAAGAGCGCCTTGATGGTGGCCCCCCCACCGAGCTCGAAGAGCTGCGACTGAGGGCGGGT
>CAYXQW010000255.1:0-4740 GCA_964466695.1 uncultured Bdellovibrionales bacterium | reverse complement strand
CTTGGACGGTTTCTTGCTCCAGGCCACAGAAGCGGTCGACGACCCGAATCTCGTCTCTGACCAAGAGCTAGACGATATCGCCCTGGCCTTTGATCGGGCGCTGCAAAATAACGCGCGGGTCTTCGGTGACAAGGCCTATCGCAAGCCCGAAAAACCGACGTCGCAACGCGCGCGCATGAGCCAGGTTCTCTTCGAGCTGTGGACCGTAGCGCTCGCGAGCGTCGCCGATTTGACCGAAGAGCAGACGGAACACCTCCGCGAGAAGGCCACCTTGGCCATGACGAGCGACATCGAATTCGTGGAGTCCTTCACCACCAGCACCGGCAACCCCGAGCGTATCCGCGCGCGCTTCCGCAAAGCGTTCAGCATCGTAGATGGTGTCGTGGGGCAAAACGCATGATCTCCGAGCTCATCATCGAGCGGTTCAAGTGCTATCGCTCCGCCAGTTTTCGCCTCGGTAGCCTAACCGTGCTCACCGGGACCAATGGTGCCGGCAAGAGCACGGTCATACAAGCCTTGCTTCTGGCAAGGCTCGCGCGTCAGAGCCCGAACGGGGACGTTCCGCTCAAAGACGAGAGCTATGGCCTCGATCTCGGCGAGATGCTCGACGTGCTTTACCACGGCTCGGCCACGGAAGAAGGCTTCCGTGTCACCGTACGAGAAGAGGGGCAGTCGCCAGATGCAGTAGATTTCCACGGTCAGGACCGCTCACGAACGCTGAAGGCAAAGACCACACAGCCAGGCGGGGCCACGGTGCTTTCCGCGCCACCACGGCTCTTTACCTATCTGTCAGCCGATCGTCTCGGGCCGCAGACTGTCTACCCCGCCCAGACTTTCGGCGACGGAGGCACGAATGTAGGCTGCCGCGGCGAAGGCGTAGGTCAGGTGCTCGTCGACACCGAGCGCAAGTTCGTATCCGAGTCGCTGGCTCGCTTGCTTCCCTCAGGTGAATCCGCGCCCAAGGACGTGCCCCGTCAAACCGAGCTATGGCTCTCGCACATCGTGCGCCCTGTCGAAATCGAGGCCAAGGCCATTCCCGAGGCAAGCTTCGTGGCGTTGCGTTTCAGAGAACCGGGTTCGGTCAACGAGTGGATGAGGCCTGCCAACACCGGCTTTGGTCTCACAAGCGCGCTACCCATCATTGTCGCCGCTCTCAGCGCCGAGCCAGGCGGCGTGCTCATCATCGAGAACCCAGAGACCCATCTACATCCGGCCGCACAGAGTCGCATGGGCGATTTTTTGACCAAGGTCGCGGGGACCGGGGTTCAAGTCCTGGTCGAGACGCACAGCGACCACGTCCTCAACGGCATTCGTCGCGCGGCGGTCATAGATCGCGTGATTGCGTGTAATGATGTCCTGGTCCACTTCTTCGATGATGTGAGTGACGGCGAGGCACAACTAGAAGTCAGTGTCTCCACGCTTACGCTCATGGACAACGGAGACATGAGCAATTGGCCCCGGAGGTTCTTCGACCAAATCGAAACCGACCTCTCGGCCTTGGCAGAGGCTCGCCGACGCAGATGACGGCGCGGCTCGTCATCGACGACATTCCTTGGTGTGTCGCGGCGCAGGATGACTCCAGGGCGACAGCGATGCTCGAAGATCTGCGCGATTTGCTCAGCCTCGCTCAAGTGCGCGGCCATGAGGTCCTGGCCTACGCGGTCTTCGAGACCCAGCGCGCAGGACAGGACGTTCTGCACGATCTACTCTCGCGAGCCCCGCACGATTTGCGCGTCGAGCTCTGGCAGCGGTTGAGCAAGGTCACGAGTATCAGCGATGACGATGTCGTATGTCTCGAAGTGCAACTTCCAGACGGAGCGCGGTATTTCGCACCCGCCGTGGCCTGGGCAGCTACGAGAACCTCGCAGGGTCACACGGTGGGGTGCCTGACGCCGACGTGCAGCGGCCGCAGCGGTATCCACCAAGTCGTTCTGTGCGACATCGCCCCGTCGGGTCCGCTCGATGTGTTTTTCATTGCGGAGCGAACAGGCGTCAGAGAGCTGTTTCGCCACGCCATTGTTCGAGAGCGAGCCGACCTCCCGGCATTCACTACGCTCGCGCCCCATGCCTATCCAGAGCTCTCGTTTGCAGACGGGGCACTACGCGGATGCCGCGATCTTAGCCAGCCGTTCGTCGCTCGTCGCGACGAGATTATGCGACACCTGGCCGTGCTCAACGACCATGGTGCCGCCATCTTTGCGGCTCGGATCCACAAGGACATTGAGGACGGATTTCGCGCACATAAGATCGACATCAGCCCCGAAACCTCGCAGACGATGCACGGCTCTGGATGTCTGCAAGAGAGAACACGCCGATACGGCGGAAAAGAACTCGTATTCGAATGGCATACCAAGATCGAGCGCAACATCGACCGCATCTATGTCCATCCTCCTCTGCACCTGCCAGACGGCCCAGTCATCGTCGGCATCATTCACGCGCACTTGAAGTGAGACTCGGTATTCGTGGTAGAAACACACGCGGTGGCGACCTACGGGCATATCCTGGCCACCAAAGGCGAAGACTAGAAGTCCTCGCGCAAGAGCACGTCGCAGGCATAACGGAGCTTGCGCAAGACGGCGCCGAGGGGCTTCTTGCGCGCAGACGCGCGCAAAAACAGGACGAGCTGGCGCTTGGCACGATAGCTGTTCAAAGGGACGCGGGTCCGTCGCGCGCGGCTTTTCGCGAGCGGCGCTAAGAGCTCGGCGCGCGGGTAGCCCCAGGCGGCGAGGTCTTCATCGTCGAGCGCCGCGAGCATGGCCTCGGCGTCGCGACGCGCGCGCGGCTTCGCGAGCAGGTCTTCGGCCCAGGTCGAAAGCGAGTCGGTGACCGGCCGCTCGTGCCGCTCGACCGACATGGGATCGCCGTAGCTCTTCGAGATGTGGGCTTGACGACCGTAGGTGATGGTGGCGGGCTCGAAGGGCAAGGGGAGGTGGTCGAAGATCTTGCAAAGCTCGGCCTCGGGATCTCGCACGAGGTCTTCGTAACGCACATGGACGAACGGCACCGGTCGCTCGCGCAAGAAGCGCCCGATGGCGGGCACGTACCGCGCGACGATGGGGTTCGCCCGACGCGCGGCGGCATAGTCCCCGGCGAAGAAAGACTTCGCCACCGAGTGGTCGATGGCGAGGGGGTGGCGCGTGAGCACGACGTATTTCGCGCGCGGGTAGAGCTTCGCGAGGAAGGACGAGACAAGCGCGTAGGCCGGCGTCTTGTCGAGGAAGCAGCGCTTTTTGCTCGGGGCGAGCACGCGCTCGTACAAGGTGCTCGCGTAGGCGCGCACCGCGTCGAGGTAGTCCTCCTCCCCGCGCGGCAGCTCCTCGCAGAGCTCGCGCAAGGCCTCCGCCGCGTTGACGTGGTCGTAAGGCGCCTTGTCCACGATGGCGTAGTAGCCGAGGTAGTAGAGCGGGGTGATGACGTGCGGCTCGGGGTGAGTGTAGATCGCCGAGTGCGAGGCGAGCATGCGCTGGAGCATGGTGGTGCCGGAGCGCGGCGCGCCGATGAGGAAGATGAGGTCTTCGTGGAGCATCGCCACGGCTTAGCACGCCCCGCGCAAGCTTGCGACCCGCGCGCCTGGTACGCTATCTTTGCAGCCCAGCACTTATAGATACGCAGGAGAATAAAATGGGTTCCTCAGCAAAATTCATGCGCCTCGATCTCGAGACCAAGCTCGCCGAGCTCTACGAGTGCGAGCTCAAAGAAGCTCCGCGCCAAGCGCGCGCCTCCAAGAAGCCCGAGGTGCAGCTCGAAGACGAGTTCGTCCTGCGCCAGCTCGTACGGGCCCAGGGCGACGACTTCGTAGATCCCGACGAGCGCGACTTGCTGCTGCAAATGCTGCGCATCGGCGGCCCGAGCGATAAAGCGCAAAGCCACGTGCTGCAGGCGCTCAAAGAGCCCGCGCTGCGCGGCGTCGGTGAAGGCGCGGGCCCTCTCCCGCTGCTCCCTATGACGCGCAACGAGAAGTTTCTGCGCACCGCGCGTCTCGCGGCCGCGCGCCTCGACGAGCCGGCGCTGGAAAAGCTCCTTACGGCTCACCCCTACCTCGGTGACGACGCCGAGCTCATGGCCGTCGCCATGGCTCGCTTCGACACCTCGAAGCGCTGGCTCACCCCGCGCTGCGCCGCCTCGAAAGACTACCAACAACGCCTGCGCCTCGCGCAAAAGCGCGAAGAGGAGCTCCGGCGACGCGAGGTCGCGCCGATGATCTTGAACGACATCGCTGACTACATCGGGGTCGCGCCGGGCGAGGCCGAGAGGCTCATGCTCTACCACCCCGACTACCCCCACATACGTAAGGCTCACCCCGACGGCTCGATCACCTACGATCGCAAGGCCGTCCAAGCCACCGCCCTGAGACACTGGCAGGAAAAGCTCGCGGCGCTTTGAGCCGAATGATTATCTTGCCTCTGCTATGTGCCAGGGTGGCAGCGCGTTATAGGGGCGCGCGGTGAGTTCTTTTAAACTAAGGAGAAAAAAGCGATCATGGGTGATGAAGACGAGAGCACGTCGGCGGCGCGGACAACCTTTATAGATGAAGCGGCCATCGCGCGCGCCCTCGAGCAGCAAAAGGCGCCGAGCGCCTCGCAGGTGCGGGAGATCTTGGCGCACGCGCGCGAGCTTACAGGCCTCATGCCGCAAGAGGTCGCGGTGCTGTCTCATGTTCGCGACAAGGAGCTCCTCGCCGAGCTCTTCGACACGGCGCGCGAGGCGAAGCGCACCATCTACGGGCAGCGGCTCGTGCTG